>JAPOYX010000242.1 GCA_026706345.1 Gemmatimonadota bacterium
AAGTCGATAAAGCTTTCTGGCGAACTTCCTGCGTTGCCCGCGCTCGGTGAGACCACCCAGATAGGGAACCGAGTTTATGAGCGAATTCGCTATAGCGATCTGTTCCGCACCGGGCTCCGGCTCGCGGGCCAGGCCTACACGACAGAAGTCAAGCGCTTCCTGGTAGTTCCGGAACAGTAAAGCCCGGGGCACGCCGAGCAGTTGTGCCGTGTAACGCCAGATGGTCATGAAACTATCGCGTTGTTCGTCGTCCAGGCGAACGCCGAGCCATTCTCCGAACTTAAGGCACTGGGCGGAGAAATGGCCGTGGCGAGAACCACATGGGAAGCGTTGATTGGTACACCGTCGGCGGTTTCGTCCCATCCGTCCCATTCTCGGAGTTGCTTTCTTACCTGCGCGTGGATCAGCCGGATGCGAAGCGTCAGTTTCCGCCCATCCCCATCTCTGTCCAGTGCGTGAGGCATCAGTATTTCCATAAGGTGCCTGAGGTTCTGCTGCGTCCTTCGGATCCCGAAATCCGTCATGCGGCCTGTCGCGAAAAACGACTTGGCGATAACGGTGGAGAATCCTTGGACGCCGCTGCCGACGACGAAAGTGAGCGCCAGGACATCCGAGTTCGCGTGGAACCCCCGACACCCCGCATAGACCTGCTGGGAATCAAACCAGGCGGGTACCGGTTCAACAGCCTTGAAGAAGTCGATAAGCGGCTGGGGGGCCCGGCTCAGTGTCTGTTCCTCGTTGTCCATGCCGGCCCGGACGAAAGACTGACTCGTGTCCTCGTTCAGGTCCGCGAGCGATTCGACGGCGGCGTCAGCCAACGGGTCGCCCACGGCCAGGTGCTCCACATACTGCCGTGCCCATTCGGGATCGGAAGCTCGGGTACGTTGATATCCGTTTCGAAAGGAGGTTGGGATGGACATTGTTTGCGGTATGCACTCCACCTGGCGTCCGGTAGCCGGACCATCCTTTTGCCGTCCAGAATCCGGGTCGCCCGATGGACCTTGTTACGAGTTGTTTAGTGAGACAGAGACTCCTCTACAGCGTCTCCAGGCAGAGGGCGGATCGAACTACCGTTCGGCCATCCGTTGACAAATACTGCTGAACATCGCATAAAGGTTCAATATAAGAAAACTCGACGAGTACAAAAGATTTATCGACATCAAAATATGACTATAACATGCTTATGTACTGTTATTAAGTAATTATAGCGTCATCATTAGCCCCTTTGGGCAAATACAGCCCAATGAATGGAGGCTGATGACGTATCGGGAGTGTGAATGCAGTCGCGGCGACCGAGACTCCGGAGGCCGCTTGACTTCAAAAGAGAGTGCGGAAATGGAGGCTGACCGGAAAAGTTTACCGACGAGGACGAGTTGCAGACCTGTCACAACCTGTAGACATAGTAAGTAGACATAGTAATTGGTGGCCGTTAACAGAACCTATTTGAATCGTGAAACACTTATCGGATCGTGGATGAAAGGATCTCGACAGGAGGAAGAACCTCCTCCCGGCCTGAAGAAACCTACGCTGGCCTGTTGAATCTGCGTTCGATCTCCTCGAGCGGCATGCGAACCACGGTGGGACGGCCCCGGGGCGTCACATAGGGCGTTTCCGTGGCGAAAAGATCGTTTACGAGCCCGTTCATCTCCTGCAGGGACAGCGATTCACCCTTCCGGATTCCTGCATGGGAGGAAAAAGTAAGCGCGATGCGTTCTTCCGTCTTGAGATTCTTTTCGGGCATTTCCTGCAGGTTTTCAATCATACGGTGAAAGAGTGTATCTACACCCTGGTTGCTCGCCATGCAGGGAACGGCGTCAACGACCACGGTCTGTTCACCGAACAGTTTCACATTGAATCCCAGCCGGGTAAAGTGATCGAAGTGTTCCCGGACCAGTGCAATCTGCGGCGCCATGAGATCGAGGGTCACCGGAAACAGCAACTGCTGGGAGGGGGCGGACTCGTGGCCCATCGTCCTCAGCGCCCGTTCGAACAGTACGCGTTCGTGTGCGGCGTGCTGGTCGATGAGCATGAATCCGCCTCTAACCTGGGCCAGGATATAGGCGTTGTGCAGTTGCCACAGCGATATCATTTCCGCATCGTTGTGCTCCCTGACCGTTCCCTGTCCCGTCTCGTCACGCTCCCCGCGCTCCGCGTCCGCCGGCGCATAGGTCCACTCGCCCGAAGGATCCCCGTCGTTTCCGCGCGCGGGACCGAAAAGGTCGATCTGGGTCCTGCGCGCCTTGGCCGGTTCGTGGTCAGGCGCGCTCACGTTGCCGGGCGCCGCGGCCGGCGTCATTTCGGATACGTCCGGCGTATCCGTTTCGAAAACGGGCACCACGTCCGAGTTCTGAAGCGCCAGACGTATGGCCCGCAGGAGCCGCTCATACACCCTGGACTCGTCGGAGAACCGGACCTCTCGCTTTGCGGGATGCACATTGACGTCCACCTGGTCGAGATCGATGTTCAGGAAGACGATGGATACGGGATACCGGTCCCGGGGTAGAATCGAACCATACCCTTCGAACACGGCGCGGTTCAGGGCGCGGCTGGATACCGGCCTGAGGTTGATGAACAGGTACTGGTGAGTACGGGAAACCCTGGCGGCGTCCGGACGGCTGATGAACCCGTGTATCTTGACGAGGTCGTCGTAGAACGTGACCGGTATCATCTGGTTCATGAGCGTGTTGCCCATGACGGCCTGCGCGCGGGTATAGGTGTTGGATACGGCGGGCAGGGAAAGGGTATCCCGTCCGTCGACCGTCAACGTGAAGGCGATCCCGGGATAGGCCATCGCGGTGGAGGAAACCACGGAGACCACATGGCGCGTCTCCGTACCCGTTGTCCGTAGAAACTTCCGGCGGGCGGGCACGTTGTAGAACAACTGCGATACGGCGATCGTCGTACCCGTTGCCCGACCGGCGTCCGTTACCCGAGGCGCCGAACCCCCTTCGATGCGAATGCGGGTCCCGGCCGCTTCCCCTTTCGTATTCGTCGTCAGATCCACCCGGGACACGGAGGCAATGCTGGCCAGCGCCTCGCCCCGAAATCCGAAAGTGCCGATGCGGTAGAGGTCGTCTTCGCTGCCGATCTTGCTGGTCGCGTGACGCTCGAAGGCCAGCAGCGCGTCCTCCCGGGACATGCCACCGCCGTCGTCCATGACGCGTATGAGCTGCTTCCCGCCCGACTTGATCTCCACGGAAATCCGCTCGCCGCCGGCGTCGATCGCGTTTTCGACCAGTTCCTTCACGACCGAGGCGGGGCGCTCGATCACCTCGCCCGCGGCGATCATGTTCGCCAGCTTCTCGGGCAGCACCCTGATTTGATCAGCCATGCATCACCTGAATTACCACGCTTACTCCCCGTATGTGATACGGTATATCATCCCGGAGTAGTCATCAGAAACAAGCAGGGATCCGTCCGGCATGACCTCGACGTCGGCCGGGCGTCCGTAAATCTCCTCGTCCTCGAGCCAGCCCGCGGCGAAATCCTCGTAACCCGCGGACTCGTTGCCGTCCAGGCGCACCAGGGTGATCCGGTACCCGATCCGCTCGTCCCGGTTCCAGGATCCGTGCTCGGCGATGAACACCTGGTGTCGATATTCGGGCGGAAACATGTCGCCGGTGTAGAACCTCATGCCCACCGCGGCCACGTGGGGACCGAGATCCTGCACGGGCGGTACCATGGAATCCAAGGGGCGCCTGCCGCCGAATTCGGGATCCGGAATGTCCGTGCCATGGTGATACGGGAAGCCGAAATGCTGGCCGGCTTCGGTCACGCGGTTCAACTCGTCCGGCGGGATGTCGTTGCCCATGAGGTCCCGCCCGTTGTCGGTAAACCAGAGTTCGCCTGTCTCCGGGTGCCAGTCGAAGCCCACCGTATTGCGCACACCGCTCACGTAGACTTCCAGGTCCGTTCCGTCCGGGTTCATGCGCATGATGGTTGCGTAACGCGGATCAACGCGTTCACAGATGTTGCACGGAGCCCCCACGGGCACGTACAGCTTGCCGTCGGGACCGAACCGTATGAACTTCCAGCCGTGATGTCGGTCGGACGGGAACCCCCGGCTGACCACGACCGGTTCCGGGGGATCATCCAGCCTGTTTTCGATGTCGTCGTACCGAAGCACCTGGTTGATATCGGCGACGTAGAGCGCTCCGTCTCGAAAGGCGATGCCGCTCGGCATTTTCAGCCCACTATCTAGAGTGAGCACCTCGTCGGCGACAAAATCCCCGTCCCTGTCCCTGACGGCGTATACATTCCCGGCGCGCCGGGAACCCACGAAGAGGGTGCCGCCGGGGCCCATGGCCATGGCCCGCGCGTTGCGGACACTGCTGGCGTAAACGGCGATCCGGAAGCCTTCCGGCAAATGGATTCGGGACAGGAGAGGATTGGATTCCGGGGATCCGTCACCGGGCGCGGGAGTCGTTCCACACGCGACCATCAGGAAACCTAGCAGGAACAGACGTGGAGTCCAAATGCGGATTGGGGTCATTGAAACGGGTCGGTGGTGATTGTTGCGGTGGTGGAATCCGGCCGGAGACGCGCGGTGCGCGCCGGGGACCTGAAGTCCTTTCCGGTTATACCCATGGTAAGGATACCAGGGATACAAATCAAGGGCAAACTGAGGCTTGCTTTTGAGGTTGTCGACCGTTAACGTTTACCACGAGTTTGGCAGTAAACTTCCCATCGGGAACCGGCCATGTCGCGTATCGAACGCCTGCAAAACTACGGTATAGACGCGTATCCCGCCCGGGTCGGCAGGACGCATACGGTGCGCCAGGCGCGGGAATCCGGAGTCGTCGAAAACGCGACCGTTATTGCCGGCCGGCTTGTCCGGCTGAATCCGCGGGCCGGGAGCGGCGTACTCGAGGACTGGACCGGCACGGTCGACCTCGCCCTGGATGAACCGGCCTTGTCTGAAGTCCTTTCCCAGGTTTTTTCAGGCGACCTCGTGGAATGTGCGGGTACCTGGGAAAACGACGTATACACTGTTACCGACCTCAGGCTCCTGGCGCCCCGGCTGCGTGACGCGCCTGAACCGGAAGCGGCCGGCGCCGTGCGCATCCGCGCACGCATCATGTCCGGGACCCGTTCTTTTTTCGAATCCCGCGGCTTCATCGCCGTGGACACGCCGACCCTTATGACCGTGCCGGACCTGACGCCGGCGTTGCGTTCGTTTCAAACGCAATACGTGGACGGCGAAGGCGGAACACGGACCTTATACCTGCAGACCTCGCCCGAACACTACATGAAACGTCTGTTGGCGGCGGGCTGCGAACGGATTTACCAGATTTGCCGGTTCTATCGCAATGGCGAACGATTCGACACCCACCATCCCGAATTCACCGGACTGGAGTGGTACGAGGCCTTTGCCGATTACGGCGCGGTCATGGCCACCACCGAAGACTACGTGACGTCACTGGCCGAGACGCTCACCCAGGCCGGAGAACTGACCTACCAGGGGACCAGGGTCGACCTCCGGCCCCCCTGGCCGAGGTACAGGGTGAGGGATTTCTTCCTGGACCGGTCGGGGATCGACCTGGACGACTGCGATGACCGGGAGGCGTTCGCGTCCACGGCCAGGGCGAGGGGATACGAGGTACGTGAAGACGATGACTGGGACGACCTGTTCCATCGCATTTTCCTGACCGCCGTGGAACCCGCGCTGCCGGCCGGCCGGCCGGTCTTCCTGACCGAGTATCCCGCCCAACTGCCGTCGCTGGCGCGCCGGGTCCCGGACAACCCCCGGTACGTGGAACGCTTCGAACTGTACATGGGCGGGCTGGAACTGGCCAATGCCTTCACGGAGCTGAACGATCCGGTGGAGCAGCGCGCCAGGTTCGAGGCGGACCTGGCCGTCATGCGATCGCGGGCAGGGCGGGAACACTACGACGGCGGGGTGGACGAAGCGCTGCTGGCGGCCCTGGAATACGGGATGCCTCCGTCAGGCGGCATCGCCTTCGGCCTGGACCGGCTGGCCATGTTGTTCTCCGACGCGCCCACCATCGATCCCATGATCATGTTCAGGGATTTCTGACCGATTTCGAAGTAGCTGAAACACATTTATCGTTCTGAGGAGGAAGCCATGCGGGCACTGATGTATCTGGGAACGCGACAGATGGAAATGCAGGAGGTTGAAGAACCCGGGGCCACGCCCGGACACGTCGTGCTGAAGGTCGGTGCGGCGAGCATTTGCGGTTCGGACCTGCACGGCTTTCTGGGCAAGAGCGCCAAGCGGGTCCCGCCCTTGATCATGGGCCACGAATTCACCGGCGAGGTGGTGGAACGGGGCTCCGGCGCGGACGGGCTGTCCATCGGCGACCGTGTCACCACCAACCCGATCCTGTCCTGCGGCCGGTGCGACCAGTGCCTAAGGGGTCGCACCAGTATCTGCCCCCACCGAACGGTCATCGGCATCGAGCATCCAGGGGCCTTCGCCAATTACGTTTCCGTCCCGGCGGAGTCCTGCTTCAGGCTGCCGGACCACGTGGGGGATCTCGAAGGCAGCATGGTCGAATCCCTCTCGAACGCGCTGCATATCTTCGACCGGAGCCTGCACGGTTTCATCCGAAGCGTGGCCGTCATCGGCGCGGGTACCCAGGGACTCCTCGCCCTGCAGGTGGCCCGCCACATCGGGGCGACCCGCATCGCGGTAACGGACATGGTGCCCTCGCGCCTGGCCCTGGCCTCCACAATGGGCGCGACCCACGCCATCGACGTGAGGGCGGACGACCCGGTGGAAGCGGTGCTGGGCATGACGGATGGGCAGGGGGTGGACCTGGCGGTCGAGGCGGTGGGCCACACGGCGACGCAGGAACAGGCCGTGCGGATGCTGCGGCAGGGCGGCGAGGCCGTACTGCTGGGCCTCGGCGCCGAAGCGCCCATGGCCGTAGACGGCGTGGCCATGGTCAACAGGGAACTGGTCGTTCGCGGATCGTATGCCTACACGAGCCTGGACTTCGCCTATTCCCTCGAACTGATCTCATCGGGCAGGATCGACGTCGCCTCCATGGTCGTCGAACGGGAACTGGAGCAGGGACCCGGCATTTTCGCGAAACTGGTGGACGACCCGGGCGACCTGATCAAGGTGGCGCTGGTGCCGGATTCCTGAGGCGGTCCTGTATCCCGCTACCCTTAATCGCGTCAGCGACCCGGTCCATGAAGCCGCAGCGCTTCCCGAAACACCTCCTGGGAGACCCAGCGCGTGTTATAGGCGCCCCGGTAAGTTCGCAGGTCGGCATCGTCCGGATAACGGGACGCCAGACCGTAAGGATAATCGGGCATCCCGTGAAAGGGCAGCGGTTCGATCGTGGCGGCGGTCGCCGTGTTCAGGTCGCCCTCCTTGAGCCATCCGTCGGTATGCAGGACAAAGTCTCGCGTCCAGCCAGGCGGTGGTTCGGGAAGGTCCGCGGCATCGAAGGTCACCTTGATTTCCTCTCCCGAACTGTAGATGACATAACGGTTGTCGGATGCCCTCAGCAGGGGCGTCACGTCGCCGTACCGCGTTCTGTATCCCTCGAAAGGCAGCCACTGAGGTTCGCCGCTCAACGATTGGTAATCCCTGATAAATGGTCCATAGGGCGCGGTCCGGTACTCCCGGGAGTAGCCGCGGTAGTGTAGATCCGCGATTTCGGGCGACATCCGCGTGATGCGCGTTTCGGCCTGCAAGGGTTCGTCGACGGTGAAAAAGGCCTCGCTCCAGTACAGTTGCAGGTTCGTGGTAAGCCTGACGCGGTAGTCGTCGGCAGCGAATCGGTCCGTCAAATCGATGAATACGGTCTTGTGTTCCCCAGACGGAAAGCCGGTGTACGGTATCACGGTCCGCCACATTCCTTCCTCGTCCGGCGTTTCCAGGTACGGCGCGACCACGGCGGCGTTTTCGCGCTGGGACAGGGCCAGGTTGGAACTGGGCTCGACGGGCATGATCCAGCCACACAGGTACAGGTGGATCCGTTCCGCGTCCTTCAGATCGCCCAGGTCCAGCGTAATGGAATGGAGTTCGGGGACGCCCTGGAAGTCACCGAGCCTGTAATCACCGACGTAAAGGCTGTCCCGGGCGGTGAGATGGGGCAGGATGTTTCTTCCATGGTGGTCATGAGCCGCCACGGGCAGGCGCGGTTCGGTCACCGTATGGATCTCGAGATCCGGGTACGGTGGCGGCAGGTACTTCTCATCCACGTAGATGTCCGTCTCATCCGGGTGGTCGACGACCAGCAGTTCCATTTTGTCCATGTACACCGCGTCCCATAGTTCTTCCACGACCCGGACCTCGAACTTTCCGTCCCGCAGCCGCAACTGGTCCCCGCGAATCTTCACATAATCGTTCGCCGCGTCCGGAAAGGCCGGCGTGCCGGTTTCCGTCAGGGCGCCGATGGCGCTGCGCGTCATCAGGTGGGTAACGAATACGTAACGGTCGCCGTTCCAGGTGTACAGCGACGGACACGAACCCTTGAGCCGCTGGGGTTCGACGATGAGCGTGCGGGACTCCGGATCGATCCGGTTCTGGGGCACACCGTTGCTCCAGACGACCCGGATGACGTCGGCCTGTTCCCGGGTGCCGAGACCGACGTGGGTGACGGGAGCGTCGACCAGCAGGGACTGGTAATGTGCCCCGGCGTTTACCTCGATCGTGGATCCTATGCCGTAGAAGTTGTTCTTCCCGCTTCCTTCCAGGGCCGCGGCAAGCTGCACCTTGAGCCAACCGTTTGCGTTGCCGCCGTCATTACGGAGTATCATGGGGCGGCCCGCGGAGAGTAGTACGATATCCAGGTCACCGTCATCGTCCAGGTCACCGGGTTCCACGTCTTCGATGGTCGGAGGCAGGCCGGGCAGCAGGGACGCCTGTTCCTCGAAGCGGCCATTCCCCAGGTTTCTGATCAGCCGGAGCCCTGCCCCCTCCGGCGCCGCGGCGCCGGCCAGGATCAGGTCGATGAATCCGTCATTGTCGAAGTCGACGGTCCGGACGGCGACGGCATCGAGGCCGTCACACGCATTGCCGAACGCCGATGGCGTGCCCTTTCCGTCGAAACGGCTGCCTGCTTCGTTCCACAACATCCGGCATCCGCCGCCCCCGGTTCCCGCGAGAAAAAGGTCCAGCGCGCCGTCGTTATTGAAATCGGCCGCGGCAACCGTCTTCGCTCCGTCCCAGCGGATACCGCCGAAGCGGCCGGTCCAGTCCACCCACCTGCCCTGACGCACGTTTCGGTAGATCCGGTGCGCCCCGTCCCCGAACAGCGCGACCACGTCCACAGCCCCGTCCAGATCGAAGTCGCCCCACACAATCGGCTGGGCAGCTGGGGTGCCGGAAGCGCCATTCCCGCCTGCGCCGGAAACGCCATCTCCAGACGCAACGGAGACTTCGCCTCCCGTTTCTTCGAAACCTACTGCAGCCGTGGCATCTTCGAACAGGCCGCCCTCCGTATGGCGAGAGAATCGAAGCGCCCGCCCGTTGGACGCCAGGATGTCCAGGTCGCCGTCGTGGTCGAAATCCGCCCGCGAAGCGTACACAGGCGAATTCGACCCGGTAGAATCGAAGGTCTGGACCAGGACGTAGGTCCCGTCTCCCGCGTTGTGATACACCCGGGACAGTCCGACTTCGGCCACGTGCAGATCCGCGTCCCCGTCGTTGTCGAAATCCCCCGTTGTCAGCCGGTAGTTCGAACCCGCGTCTTCACCGGTCCACGGGTTCGAGCCGGCCTCCCAGCCACGCTCGCGGTTGTGAATGACGGCCAGCCCATCCGGGCCTGCCAGCACCATGTCTAGTCGGCCGTCCCCGTCCAGGTCCGGCAGCGCCAGGTCCGTCCATCCGTCCTCGGCAGGAAGTAAAGCGCTTATCGATTCGTCGCCCGCATCTACGAAATTCATGTCGACCAGGGTGTCCGCGGTCACGACGGCGAGGTCAGGCGGCGCCGTCCGGAAATCGTAGAGCGGGGGCGACTGTTGCGATGGATCCCCCAGGCGGTCCCGCGACGCCCGGTAGGCCGGGTCCACCACGAGCAGGTTGCCCAGGATGCCCGCGCTGGAACCGGCCTCGGCCGTGTCACGGCGGTTCAGCGCGTCCATGGTTCGGTCCAGCCAGATCCGAATGTCAGCCGGAACGGGGACGAGCAACCGGCTCATTCGTTCGTACCCGGCCGAGGCTTCCTGTAACCGGCCCATTCGAACCAGGGTTTCGTTCAACTCGACGAGCACGGCCAGGTTGTCCGGTTCGTATTCAAGCATGGCCTGCAGTTCGCCAAGCGTGTCTTCGTCCCGGTGAGCCGGTCCCCGCAGCCTTCTCATTTCCGTGAGGTACTTGTACCGGAGCGCCACGTCGCGCCTGTTCTGGTCGACGGCGCGGGCGAGAATGGACAAAGCGCGTTCGCGGTCGCCCAGGGCCGCCACGATGTCGGACTGGATGGAAAGGACGGCGCCGTCCCCCGGGGCGAGATCCACTGCCCGGTCGATGGTCGCACCGGCCGTCCGGTAATCCCGAAGCTTCAGAAGTGCCAGGGCCCGGTTCGCGTGGCCGAGCGGTTCTCCGGGCGCCAACCCGGCGACCGCCTCGAAGGAACCCGCCGCGCCTTCCAGATCGTTCCGATACAGGTAGGCCAGCCCCGTGTTCTTCTCCGACAGGGCTTCCACCCACACGTCGCGGGAGGGAGGCGTATCACCGCATCCCGCGAGCAGGCATATGGCCAGAGATATCGCAATTGTGCCCGTAGGCATTCGCATCCGCGCCGCCTCGATTCGGGGAGGGTTAATACCTGTTGATGGCCGTGAGTTCGCTGCTTCCGTCCGGGGCCACGCGTTTCACGGCGATGGCGATCCGGTTTTCCCTGTCGAGAGCGTTCCAGTACGTCCGCATGACTTCCTCCGCACCGCCTGCCAGGGGCATGGCCAGGGGATCGCCCGAAAATCCCGGCAACGGATTCCCGTCCCCCGCATACGTCGTCAGGCACAGTCCGAGACCGGGCGGCGGTGGCGACGGGCGGTAGGTCGCCCGGTCGGTCCGGGCGGGATCGACCGGATTCGCCTTGAGTATGTTAAGGGTAACGGTGGGCGGCCCTGACAGGTCCAGCATGCCGCTGATGCGCGGCGTGTAGTTCGGGGCGTCGGGCTCACGCTCCCGGGTGGCCAGGGCGTCGTCGAAGGTTCCGCCGTTTCTCAACGCGTCGTAAATGGTCTGCGACTGGTCGCCGTTGGCGATGATGTATATACCCGACAGTTCGAGCATGGCGGGATAGATGATCAGTTCAGGCGCGTCCAGCCTGGAGCGGTCGACCGGTTCGGTCCGCAATACGGGACCTTCGATCGTGAGCCGGCGGTTCCGGCTGTGCCCGCTGCGGCCCATGATCCAGTAGAGCATCAGCCAGGTACCGTCATCGGCCGACCGTCCGATGATCAGGCCCCGTCCGGGATAGCTGTTAGCGGCGATATGTCGCGCGAAATTCCGTTCCGGGGCCTGCATGCGGTTCCTTTGGGTTTCCTGACGACGGTCTCTTCATTCGAAGAGATTCAACTGATCCAGGTTGTCGGCGTGGGTCTTTTCGAAGGCGCCCCGGTCTTCCGAGGCGTCCCGCTCCAGTAGAAAAAGGGCGTCCCGCACGTTTCCGGTCACCTCCGCTTCCGATCCTTCGGGGACGGGCTTCAGCAACAGGAGTTCCTCACGCTCTATATCGGGGTCGGACAACAGCGCATCGCTGTGCGTGCTGATCAGCACCTGTCTGCCTGTGTTCCGCTGCATGCGCTGGATCAGGGCGGCAAGGCGGTTGACGATGCCCGTGTGCAGACAGAGTTCGGGTTCTTCCAGCATCAGGAGCGAATCGCCTTCGAGAAGCGCCCACAACATGCCGATCAGACGCAACGTGCCGTCCGAGAACTGGTCCTCCCGCTGAATGCCGGCCCGGGGCCGCCAGTGGGCATACAGGGCCTGGAGATGGGGACGGCCCGTTTCCTGGTCACGTATGAATTCTAGCTGCTCCAGCTGCGGCACGGCCACCTTCAGCACCTGCTCTATCCGGGACAGCCGGGCCCTGCGCGTCCGCTCATGTTCCCGGGCTATCTTCTCCAGGAAATCCTGTCCATATGGATCGCCCTCGAGGGTCCGGCCGCGAATCAGGTCCGTATGGCGCAGAAGCGGCGGCACCAGATGATGGTAGGTGATGGCCTGAAAGAACCGGGCGATATCCCGGAACGCCCGGTTGGCGGCGATCTGCTCCAGGTAGGTCTGCGTCAGCCGCACGATGTCTTCCTGGTCGTCCTCGTTCGGCCTGTCGAGCAGGGCGACCCCGTCCCTGCTCACGCGTTCGTAGGTAATCAGCGTATGCCGGTTCCCCCGGGCCTGCTGCTTGAGCCCCAGTTCGTAGCGCCAGGTCTCGCGTCCGTTAACCGGGTCGGAGAATCGGACTTCGATGGCGATATCCGGATCCCTCCGCGCGGCGAGATTCCGGATCTTCGTCATGCCGCCCCGGTCCGCGCCGGCCCTCTGCAGCCCGCCGCCCTCGATCTTAGCGATATCCGGCAGAAACCGGAAGACGTCCATCAGGTTGGATTTGCCAGACGCGTTGGGGCCGACGATGAACTGCCTTTTCTGCAGGTCGACGTCAATCTGCGGGAAATTGCGCCAGTTTCTGACTTTCAGGTGACTCACATACATGGGTCGCTCCGGGCATACGCGACAGCTAGTCGAAGAATCCCTGGTCGTCTTCCTTCAGATAAGGAACGGTCTTGTCCGGCACCAGGTCGACGCCCAGGCCGGGACGGTCCCAGACCTCGATGAAGCCGTCTTTCACGACGGGGTCCGGCAGGCCCTCCACGATGTCGTACCACCAGGCCGGGTTCCCGACAGGATATTCGAAGGCGATGTAGTTGGGCGGCATGGCGGCCGAGGCGTGCACCAGCGCGGCCAGGCCGATCAGGCCGTCGATGACGCCGTGGGGCGCCATGAGCACGCCGTGGAGGTCGGCGTATTCGGCGATCCACTTGAGTTCCGCGATCCCGCCCACGTCGGCGGGATCGGGTCCCACCACGTCCACGGCCCGCTTCTCGATGAGGTCGACGAAATTCTCCCGAAGGTAGATCTGTTCCCCGGTGTGAATCGGCGTAGAAGTCCTCGAGTTCACCTCCCGGTAGAGGTCGGCCAGGACAAAGGGCGTATAGTCGCCGGTGATCATGTCTTCGAGCCACATGATGTGCAGGTGTTCCACGGCTTTCGCCAGGCGCAGGGCGTCCGGCACGAGCATGCCGGGGCCGCAGTCGAGGGCCAGGCCGACTTCATCTCCGAGGACCGCCTTCATGGCTTCGATGCAGGCCACCAGGTGCTTCAGGCCCTTCTCGGTGAGCGGACCGCGATTGGCGTGAAAGCCTTGGCGCTGCAGGTCGCCGTAGAAGAAGTCGGGGACCTGCGTAGGCATCTGGCTGTGGAAACTGATGCCCTGCTTGATGATGGTGAAACCCTCTGGCGCCGCCTTCATCCGGGCCATGTCCTCGGCGTAGTCTTCCACCGTGGCGCCCTTCATGGGAAACCGTACGGCGCCGTTGTAGACCCGGACCCGGTCCCGCATCTTTCCCCCGAGCAGCTTGTAGACCGGCAGGCCGGCCGCCTTGCCGGCGATATCCCACAGGGCCATTTCGATGGCGCTGACCGCGCTGCCCCAGGGCTTGAAACTGCCCAGCCGCCGTATGCTCGCGACGACGCGGTTCACGTCCGTCGGGTCCTGGCCGATGATATAATCCCGATAGAACAGGACGTGGGGTTTCATGTAGGGCTTGGAGTTCTCGATTTCGCCCAGACCGTGAATCCCTTCGTCCGTGGTGATCCGGACCACGGGATTCTGTCCGATCACGGCGCATTTCAGGTCGGTGATTTTCATGAAGCGTCTCCATTTAACTCCGCCAGCAGGCGCTCTACAACAAGCTTCGGTCCCTGGAATCCGCCCTGGCGTTTCATCTCGCAGACGCCCTCCGACAACAGGTTCCGGTGTTCCTCAATGGGGCCCGCACCGGGCGTCCAGGACGCGTAGGACGTGCAGTAACGCTGGAACATGGTGCGCCGCGGGGGATCGTGCCAGGGCCAGGGCAGGGCGCCGTGGCACAGCGCCTCGGTGAAAACGACGGCGTCGCCGGCGTTGACGGGCACGTTGACGACCGTCGGGGGACCGGATCGGATGTTGACGTGTCGGGGCCGTTCGAAATAGGTCTTGTGACTTCCCGGTATGCAGACGAAGCCGGCGCCGTCCGGAACGTCCACCAGGGAAATGGCCGCGTTGATGAAGGTGGCGAAAACCTCGCCGTCCGCGGCCTGGTAATCGTTGGCCGGGTTCCGCCATGCGCCGGAGGCGCCGTTGTGCAGCGTAATCTCGTCGCTGTCGGGAAGGTTCACCGTGAGGGCCGACAGCAGATGCTGAGGGCGCTCGCGGGTCAGGGCGAGCACGACGCGCATGATCGGCAGGTTGAGGATCAACCGGTCGAAAACCGGGTCGGCGTATTCGGCGTGGAGAATAGCCCGCGCGGCGGTCGGTTTTTCGACGGGATCGTCGTAGGAACAGAGCGGCGGCGGCAGCTCCTTCTCTTCCATCCCGTGCCACTCGTCGCACCGCGCGATCATGTGTTCAAGGTCCTCCTGCGAGACGACCTGGCGGAGGACCAGGTAACCGTGCAGATCGAAAAGCCATTTCTCCTGATCTGTGAGCATGCGATTCGCCCCAGTCAATTCACATACGCTTTATGGAATTCGATCCACCTCGGAAGGACCTCCTCGATGACATCCCTGGGCGGCAGAAACGCGATCCTCAGGTGACTGGTGCCCGGTTTCTGCCCGAATCCCGCGCCGTTGACCGTGACCAGCCCGGTCGCTTCCAGGAGTCCCATGCAGTAATCGAAGTCGTTCTTTCCGTCCGGCAGCCTGTCCAGACGGGGAAACAGGTACATCGCGCCCGTTCGTCCGAAACAGGATACGCCGTCCATGTGGTCGAATCCCGCCCGTATCATGACCGCCTTGTCGTGGAGGTCGTCGAGGATCTTTCTCCGCTCGATCGTGAAACGGCGGTAGGGCTCTGCGTTTTCGGGCGGGGGGCTGACGAGGAGATACATCATCAACTGCCCGACTGTGTTGGAACAGATATTCACCGAAGCCTGCTTGAGCACCAGGTCTGTAAAAGACAGTCCGGTGTTTCCGACACGCGGAGCGTTCCTGATCTCGAGATATCCGCCCCGGTGGCCGCACTCGCCGTAGAAACCCTTCGAGGTACTGTGCACGCTGAACAGCGGAACATCGCTTCGTCCCAGCACCCGGGCGAAGGATACGAAACCCGCGTCCGCTTCGTAGACGTTCTCCTGGTAGACCTCGTCGGCAATGATGGCCAGGCCGTTTTCCCCGGCGAAGGCAATGACCTCGCCGATTGTCTCCTCGTTCAGTACCGCGCCGGTCGGGTTGCCCGGACTGATGACCACGATGGCCTTGACGGCCACGCCGCGTTCCCGGGCGCCTTCCAGGGAAGATTCCAGCAGGGCCCTGTCCATGGCCCAACCCGATTCCTCGTGGAGGAAATAGTCTACCTGTACGCCGCCGCATCGCCTGATGGCCGCGGAGTACAGCGGATACTGGGGGATGGGGATCATGATGCCGTCGGATTCGTCATCGATCAGCAGATCGATGACGTACCGCACCGCCTCGCTGGCGCCGTTGGTGATAAAAACCTGCCCGGGGTCGGAACGGGGCACGCGGCCGCCGTCCGCTCCGTCCCGGCGGTCGATGTAATCGGCCACGGCTGCCCGGATGAACTGCGGCCCGCTGCTGTCCGAATAGGCGCCCATGCCGGTTTCCATCCGCGCCAGATAGCGTTCGCTGAGGTCGAGCACGTAGTCGGAGTGGAAGTCGTCCCTTTCCAGGCCGTCCAGGCTGCCATCGTCGAACAGCGTTTTGAGGCGACGCTCGCGTTCGATCCGAACCGGGTGTTCGACCAGGCTCAGCACCTCCCGGTAGAATGAGATGGGCTGTTGGCCGAGCGCCTGGGGATTACCGAGATTGCACGGGATGATCCGTCTGCCCTGCTGCTTCAATTCGGCTGCCCGCTGGGGTATCGGTCCCCGCACGGCATACTCCATCTCGAGTATCCGTCGGTTGACCTTCATGTCCCAGGGCGCGTCAACTTTCATGGTTCCCGTTTCCGGTGAGCAGCGGGGGCAGGCGCCGCATTCCAGCGTATTGCATCGTTACCTGCGTTACCGAATCCATCTATTGAATACAAAAGTGCCGTATTAGAATCATTTAGATTATAGATTCCCTTCACGTGTTTGTCGATGTATAAATGACCGGCCCCGCGATCGTATCCGGCGAATATTTGCTTGACCCCCGTTCCGGCGCGGGGTAACTTCGCCCTATACCGATCTGGAAACCTGATGGTCGTACAACCAACTTGCCATCTTTGCCTGCCGGCAGCATACCGCAATGCCAGACCATGTTTCGTGACGGCGGCCGTGTCGCCGCATGCGCTTTGCTTGGCGCGTGGCGGTCGAACGGTCCGTACGGTGTAAGCGGAACGAACGCCGGAGTAACCGGGGAGGAATCATGATACGAAGGTCAATAGATCGCATGGCCGCAGCCACCGTGTTTGCAGCCGGATTCCTGATTATGGCGTCCGCGTGCGCGGACATGGAGGTGGCTGAGCAGGCATCCGACGCCGTGACGGCGCCGGTATTCGAGGTGGATCCCCTGTGGCCCAAGCCGCTGCCCAACCACTGGATCCTGGGCTCGGCCATCGGCGTAACGGTCGACGCCAGCGACAACATCTGGATCATACACCGCGGCAACGGCAATCCGAGTACCGAATTGGGCGCCGCGCAGGACCCGCCAGTGGCCGAGTGCTGCGTTCCCGCCCCGCCCGTGCTCCAGTTCGACCCGGAAGGCAACCTGCTGAACCACTGGGGTGGTCCGGGTGAAGGATACGACTGGCCCGCGTCGAATCACGGCATCACGGTCGATCCCATGGGCAATCTCTGGATCGGCGGCAACGGGGGCGATGACGCCCACATCCTGGTTTTCGCCCAGGACGGCACCTTTCTGAAGCAATTCGGCAAACCGGGCGCGCGGAAGGCTGACTCCTTCGACGAAGCCGATCCGCAGTGGACCGGCAACAGCATGGATATGGAGAGTTTCGGCCGGGTGGCCAAGATCTCCTTCGACGCTGGCGCGAACGAGGCCTATGTCGCGGACGGCTACCTCAACAAGCGTGTCGCCGTGCTCGACATCGAGACCGGGGCCTTCAAGCGGTACTGGGGCGCCTATGGCAACGAGCCGGACGATGCGAACCTCGGCCGGTATGATCCCGAGGCGCCGCCGGCCCAGCAGTTCCGCAATCCCGTTCACGCCGCCGACCCGTCCAACGACGGCCTCGTGTACGTCTGCGACCGTCCGAACAACCGCATCCAGGTCTTCCGGACGGACGGTACCTTCGTGATGGAGAAAGTCCTCTCAGGGAACACGCTCGGCGCGGGTTCCACCTGGGACGTGGCCTTTTCCAAGGATCCGGAACAGAAATACGTCTACGTTGCCGACGGACAGAACATGAAGGTGTACGTGCTCCTTCGCGAAACGATGGAAGTGCTGACCACGTTCGGAGACGGAGGCCGCCAGCCCGGCCAGTTCTTCGGCGTGCACAGCATCGCCACCGACTCCAAGGGCAACATCTACACCACGGAGACCTACGAAGGCAAGCGCCTGCAGAAATTCACCTACATGGGTGAGGCCCCGGTCGAGCAAAAAGACCAGGGCGTGATATGGCCCACCGCATCCAGGTAGCGGGAGCTGATCGGCTTTCCTCTCTGAACGGACGCGGGGCGGCGGCCTCCCAGGTTGCCACCCGCGTCCTGCTGTTCCTGGCTATCGCAGGCTTCATGGCTGCTGTGCCCGTAACCGGTGCATACGGCCACGACATTCCCCGCGACATCACCATTCAGGCCTTTGTCAAGCCGGAAGGCCAAAGCCTCCGGCTGCTCGTGCGCGTGCCGCTGGAGGCCATGCTCGATGTTAACTTTCCGTTAGTCGGTCCGGGCTACCTGGACCTGGCCCGCGCCGACGAATCCCTGAACGACGCCGCCATGCTCTGGATCGGCCAGGAGGTGTCGATCTACGAAGACGGCACGCGTCTGCCCGTACCTGAACTGGCCGCCGTCAGGGCCTCCCTTCCCTCCGATCAGTCCTTCCGCGCATACGATACCGCGCTGGCCTCTACCCTGGGGCAGCCCCTGCCCGCAGACACGCAGATCTACTGGCAACAGGTCATGCTGGACGTGCTGTTCGATTACCGGATTACATCGGATCGTTCGGAGTTTTCCATTCTGCCCGGCCTGGAAAGACTGGGCATGCGGGTCTCGACCGTGCTTCGGTTCCTGTCTGCGACCGGCGGCGAGCGTCTCTACCAGTACACCGGGAATCCGGGACGTATCGTGCTCGATCCCCGCTGGCACCAGGCCGCGTGGCGATTCGTTCAGCTCGGATTCACCCACATCCTCGACGGTATGGACCATCTCCTGTTCCTGCTCTGCCTGGTCATCCCCTTTCAGCGATTGCGAGTGCTCGTGATCCTCGTCACCGCCTTCACGGTCGCGCACTCGGTCACGCTGATCGCCGCCACACTGGGCCTGGCGCCCGCTGCTCTCTGGTTCGTCCCCCTCGTCGAAACGCTGATCGCGGCCTCTATCGTCTACATGGCTCTGGAGAATATCGTCTCCCCGGGGCTGCGCCGCCGCTGGATTGCCGTTTTCGGTTTCGGCCTCATACATGGGTTCGGTTTCGCCTACGCCCTCCGGGACATGCTGCCTTTTGGGGGAGAACATCTGGTGACCTCTCTCCTGGCCTTCAACGTAGGAGTCGAGATCGGCCAGTTGCTCGTGATTCTGATTTGCGTCCCGATACTCAGGTTACTCTTCCGATACATCCCGGGCGAGGGCACCAGGCAGACCAAGCGGACCGGAGCCATCATACTCTCGGTGCTCGCGGGCCATACGGCCTGGCACTGGCTGGTGGAACGGGGCGGTTCGCTGTGGGAATTCGATCTGCTGTCCGCGTCGCCGGACGGCGCGCTTTACGGCGTGGCCGGACTCCTGGCGCTGATGCTGATCATCGCCGCTTTCGCCGGCTGGGCGCTCACTCGTCCCGGCCGTCCCGGCCGTCCAGGCTGGCTGCATGAATGAAGGTCTCGGACAGGGCGAACACGCAGGAGCTGCGCTCTCCGCCGAGGCTGGGTTTCCAGATATCGACGGCATAGGGATCGCCGGCGATGAGATGGCCGTCGAACATGATCTGCGCGGAGCGGGCGAAGAACAGGCAGGAGAATACGTCCCATTCCTCCCTGAGTTTCGGCGCGGGCGCTTCGAGCAGTTCCGGGAGCTGCAGGCCGCTCCAGCGGGCGATGATCTGGTCATCTTCCGTATCGATGGTCCAGGACGGTGAATCAAGGACGCTTCCGCCCCGCGTAAAGGCGGCCTGGGTGATCTCCAACTCCATGTCGTACATGCCGCCCCGGCCGCGCATCCATCCTTGAATGAAGGCCGCCATTTCCGGGTTGTCCGTACAGATTCTCCGGTAGGCGGCACCGTCCTCGATCAGGACGTACGCCACGGTCCCTTCGCCGGCCGAACTGTAGTGCGTATGCCACAGGCTGACCATCCCGCTGTTCTCCCCGGCGTCCGCGGGACGCAGATAGTTGATCCAGTGCTGCCCCGTCCAGTACAGCCTGCCCTGGTTTACGATAGGCCTGTTGTCCATCCATACCCCCGATCTGACCTGTCCGTGCCGTCCGTCATGCGCGCAAACGGTCCGTTATCCGCGTTCGTGTAAACTGGCCGCCAGGAGATTGGCCGTCAAGAACGATCTGGGAGCCCGCCCGGAACGGACCCTGTGGACGGCTTCCCCACATTATTCGCTTGCCCGGCCAAGACCTGCCCTGTACATTTTCGGCATAACGTCTTGCTTTCAGGGAAGGGCCGCGAAATGCGATCGCTTAAAAGCCGTGAACGGTCGTCTTTCACGCCAGGAGTGTGGCAACATGATCGGTGACATCGGGATGCAGGAACTGATGGTGATTTTCCTGATCGTCCTGCTCCTGTTCGGCGCGGACCGGATTCCGGCCCTTGCAAGGGGACTGGGCAAGGGGGTGCGGGAATTCAAACGCGTCGTGAACAACGCGAACACTGAAATCCAGCGCGCGATGGACATCGACGAGCAGGAGCAGCCGCCCCGAAGGCCGCCGCCGTCAAAGGAATTGGACCGGTCATAAGACAACCGGATAGTCGATCTGTCGAATGGGCGTGCCGGCCGGCTGGCGGTGCGCCCGTTTTGCTTGATTCGCAGCCGAAGCCGATCCGCGAACCCGGCCATGTCCACTGTTGATCTTCGAACCGACGCACGTAGCATATTTGACGCGGCCCTGCGGGCCGTCGATCCAGCGGCAGCGACCATGCGTCATGTCGTGCGCGACGGGAACAGCCTGAATATCGGCGGCATCTCCTGCAACCTGGACCGCTTTGACGGGGTTTACGTCGTCGGCGCCGGAAAAGCGGGCGCCATGATGGCCGGTGCCATGGAATCGATACTCGGCGACCGGCTCACCGGGGGAGCCGTCAACGTCAAGTACGGTCATACGGCGCCGCTGACGTATGTAGAGCTGATCGAAGCGGGGCATCCCATCCCCGATGCCGCCGGCGTGGAAGGAACGGAGAGAATCGTCGAGCTCCTGGAGCGCCTCGGGGAGGACGACCTGGTGTTCTGCCTGCTCTCGGGCGGGGGCTCCGCGCTTATGCCGCTGCCGGCCGAAGGGGTGACGCTGGCGGAGAAGCAGGCGGTGACCGGCCGGCTGCTCCAGTGCGGCGCGACGATCAACGAGATCAACACGATTCGCAAGCATATCTCGCGCGTCAAGGGCGGTCGGCTGGCCAGGCTCGCTTCGCCGGCGCGCGTGGTCGGCCTGGTCCTATCGGACGTCATCGGAGACCCGCTCGACGTCATCGCGTCGGGTCCCACGGTACCGGACGAGAGCACCTACGCCGACTGTCGGGAAATTCTGGGAAAGTACGGACTGCACGATGAACTTCCCTCTTCGGTGATCCGCCACCTGGATGCCGGGATGAAAGGGTCTGAACCCGAAACGCCCTGTCCCGGCGATCCGGTCTTCGATCGCACGCGGAACGTGATGATCGCCAACAACCGCCAGGCGCTCGATTCCGCCCGGACGGAGGCGGAGAAAAGAGGCTATAACGCCCTGGTGCTGTCCAGTTCCATCGACGGCGAGACCCGGGAAATCGCCCGCGTCTATGCGGCTATGGCCCGGGAGATCGTGCGACATGGAGATCCGGTGCGAAGTCCGGCGTGCGTGATTTCCGGGGGCGAGACCACGGTAACGCTGAAG
Organism: Gemmatimonadota bacterium; assembly: GCA_026706345.1. Classification (NCBI taxonomy): domain Bacteria; kingdom Pseudomonadati; phylum Gemmatimonadota; species Gemmatimonadota bacterium. The sequence goes on from JAPOYX010000242.1 coordinate 21,387, forward strand.
GGCGGCGGAAAAGGCGGGCGAAACCAGGAATTCGTCCTGGCCGCCGCTGCCGGCATCGACGGACTGGAACGAACCGTCGTGTTCAGCGCGGGCACGGACGGCACGGACGGTCCGACTGACGCGGCCGGCGCCGTGGCGGACGGACAGACGCTGGCGCGGGCGGCCGGGAGGGGACTGGCCGCCACTGCCCGCCTGGACGACAACGACGCCTATCATTTCTTTGAACCGCTGGGCGATCTCGTCATTACGGGACCTACCCACACGAACGTGATGGACCTGCGCTTGTTACTCGTCGGCCAGGGGCCTCAGAAAAACCGGGATCGATCATGATGACCGAAGAGCAAAGATACCTGTTCGACCTGACCGGCTATCTGCATCTGGATGGAGTCCTCGGTGAAGCGGAGCTTTCCGAGGCGCGTGCCGCCGCCGAGCGGTATATCGAGACGCCTTCTGAAGACCTGCCGCCGGATTTCGGGAGCAGGGACGGGCGTATTTACGAAAACGGATTCGCCTTCGACAAGGCACTGGAAAGACTGGTGTTCCAGCCGGGTTACTGGCCCATTGTGAAGGAATTCACCTCCGGAAAGCCGCGTTTTGTCCGGGGTTCCATGCTCGTGAACCAGGCGGGCGGAGTCGTCGATGCCGGATCGCTCCACTGCGCGCGGGAGTCCTACGGGTGGCAGAGTACGCGCTATGAATGCCGGGACGGCCGAATCTACTGTGACGACTTTGTCGTATTCACCTATCTCACCGACGTGCATCCCGGAGACGGCGGACTCGTGGTCGTGCCCGGGTCCCACAAGTGCAATTTCGACCGGCCCGATACGATCTTCGACGGGGGTGACCTGGAAGACGACGCACCGCGTGGCACGGTAAACGTCACGCCCCGGGCGGGTGACGCGGTGGTTATCTCCGAACTGCTCACCCACGGAACGCTCCGATGGAAGCCGGCCGACCGCAAGCGCATCGTGCTCGTGCTGCGGTACGCGCCGCAATACAGCGGCGGCGGACCGTGGACGACGGACACCCTGAAGGCCCGGCTTTCGCCGGAAACCAACGAACTGATGGCCCTGGCCTCGTATACTGAAGTCAAAGATGTCGCTCGCATGGACGCGGTCACGTTGACGGTGTAGTCCGCTCGCGTCTCCGGCAACCGGGACAGCCCGGCATCAGCCCGGCGCATCGTTCAGGTAAGGTACATGGACACAGCCTGGCAGGAACAGATCGGGAAAGAAATCGACTGCGCGTTCCGGTTCGACGAAACGGCCAGGGTCCTGTACAGCACGGACGCCAGCATATACGAGATCGAGCCCCTTGGCGTCGCGTATCCCGCCAACACTGACCAGGTCTCCCGCATCCTCCGGTTCGCGTACGAAAGAGGCATTTCCGTCACGCCCCGCGGCGGAGGCACCAGCCTGGGCGGCCAGGCGGTGGGCCGCAGCATCCAGGTCGATTTCTCCCGGCACATGAACCGGATTCTCGAGGTCAACGTCGAGGAGCGGTGGGCCAGGATCCAGCCCGGCGTGGTGCTCGACGAACTCAACGCCCACCTGAAACCCCTGGGACTGCTCTTCGCGCCGGACGTCTCGCCAAGCAACCGGGCGAACGTCGGCGGCATGATCGGTAACAACTCCTGCGGTTCCCATTCCATCATCTACGGGAAGACGATCGACCACGTGCTGGAACTCGACGTGGTCCTGAGCGACGGCACGCGGACGGTCTTCAAGCCGGTCGGCGACCGCGAATACGGCGAGAAGGCCGCCCTCGGCGGCCTGGAGGGCCGAATCTACCGCGAAATCCGCCGCATAGCCCACGAAAACCGGGACGAGATCGAGGCCCGGTATCCCAGGATCATGCGGCGCGTCGGCGGATACAACCTGGACGAATTCATCGGAGAAGGTCCCTTCGACCCCTGCAAGATGATCGTCGGATCCGAAGGCACCCTGGCCGCCGTGACCGAGGCGCGCGTCAACCTGGTGCCGTTGCCTGCGCATAAGGCCCTGAGTATCTGTCATTTTTCGGACCTGATCGAATCCATGGAGGCGACGGTCGAGATCCTGAAGACCGATCCCTCCGCCGTGGAACTTACCGACAAGACCATACTGGACCTGGCCAAGGCTTCTCCCGCGGCCGCCCATCAGCGTGACTTCATCGAAGGCGACCCGGAAGCCATCCTCATGGTCGAGTACTACGGAGAAACGGCCGAAGCGGTGGCGGAGCGCATGGATGCGCTCGAATCCCTGCTCCGCGAGAAGAACCTGGGCTATGCCTGTGTCCGGGCCGCGACCCCCGCCGCCCAGGCGAACGCCTGGGGCATCCGGAAGGCGGGACTTGGGCTGCTGATGGGCATGAAGGGGGATACCAAGCCGGCGACTTTCGTGGAGGACACGGCGGTCTCGCCGGAGAAGCTTCCGGACTACATCCGCGACTTTCGCGATATCGTCCACAGACACGGCACGGTGGCGTCCTACTACGCCCACGCCAGCGTGGGCACGATCCACATCAGGCCACTCATCAATCTCAAGGAAGCCGAAGGCATCGCGCGCATGCGGGCCATTGCCGAAGAAATCCGCGACCTGGTCATAGCCTATGGCGGCGCGGTCAGTTCCGAGCACGGGGACGGACTCGTGCGGAGCGAATGGAACGAGCAGGTGTTCGGGCCGAAGCTATACGAGGCCTTCAAGACAGTCAAGGCCGTGTTCGATCCGAACGGCATCATGAATCCCGGCAAGATCATCGCGAACCAGAAGATGACGGACAACCTGCGATTCGGCCCGGCATACCAGGCAGAGGAGATTAACACGTATTTCGATTTCTCGGGCGACGGCGGGTTCTCGCGGTCCATCGAACTCTGCAACGGGGTCGGCGCCTGCCGCAAGAAGCTGGTGGGGACCATGTGTCCTTCCTATATCGCCACGCTCGATGAGGAGCACAGCACCCGGGGCCGTGCGAACGTGCTCCGGGCCGCCCTGTCGGGCAAGCTGGACGGGGAGGGATTCACGAGCCGGCGGGTATACGAAGCCCTGGACCTCTGCCTGGAGTGCAAGGGCTGCAAGGGCGAGTGCCCCTCCAACGTCGACATGGCCAAGATGAAATACGAATTCCTCGCCCACTACTATGAGAAACACGGGCTGCCCCTGCGCAACCGCATATTCGGCCGTATCGAAACGCTCAACCGGCTCGGTTCCGCCTTCGCGCCGCTGAGCAACAGGATCGTGAACCATCCGTGGCATAAGTCGCTCCTGGAGCGGGCCATCGGCGTGGACCGGCGGAGGTCGCTGCCGGAATTCGCCGAGGAGACGTTTGAACAGTGGTTCTATCAGCGCGCTCCCGGACGCGCCGCTGACCGTGATCGACCGACGGTCGTCTTCTTCCCGGACACCTTCATCAATTACAGCGAGCCTCATATCGGTATTGCTGCCGTGGAAGTCCTGGAGCGCGCCGGCTACCGGGTGGTGCTGGCCGAACCCCGCGCCTGCTGCGGCAGGCCCCTGATCTCGAAGGGGATGCTGCGCCAGGCCCGGGCGGCCGCCGAATACAACATCGCGCAAATGGAGCGGTACGTGGACCGTGGATGGACCATCGTGGGCTGCGAGCCCAGTTGCGTCATGACGTTTCGGGACGATTACCGCGACCTCGTGGACGATCCGCGGGCCGCCGGGCTGGCGGACGGCATGCTCATGATCGACGAGTTCCTGGCCCGGGAACACGCGGCCGGGCGCCTTTCACTTCCGGTCAGGCCCACAGACCGGGCGATCAGCCTGCACGGACACTGCCAGCAGAAGGCCATCGCCGGCACGGGTTCCACGGTGGCCGCCCTGGAACTGGTGCCCGGATACGAAGTCACGACGTTGAATACCGGGTGCTGCGGCATGGCCGGCAGCTTCGGCTACGAGCGGGAGCACTACGACCTGTCCATGAAAATCGGGGAAGACCGGCTCTTCCCCGCCATCCGCGCGGCCGGTGAGCGGACGGAATTCGCTGCGACAGGGACCTCCTGCCGGCACCAGATCGCCGACGGCACGGGAAGGTCCGCCCTCCATCCGATCGAATTGATCAGGGCGGCCGTGGACGATCGACGGAGTATCCAGCGTTGAACCGCGCCCCCTGTTTCTCCACCTTTTCCATCGTCGCCCTGGACCCCGATACGGGGGATCTCGGCGTGGCGACCCAGTCGAAGTACCTCGCCGTAGGATCCGTGGTCCCCTGGGCGAGGCCCAACGCCGGCGCCATCGCCACGCAGGCCTGGGCCAACGCGTCCTTCGGCCCCAGGGGACTCGACCTGCTCGAACAGGATGTGGGCGCCATCGACACCCTCGAACGCCTGCTCGAACCGGATCCCGGCCGGCAGTCCCGGCAGGTAGGCGTGGTGGACGTCGACGGCACGGCGGCGGCCTTCACGGGTACGGCATGCCAGGAGTGGGCAGGGCACGTGACCGGTCCGGGCCACGTCTGCCTGGGCAACATCCTCGCGGGTGAAGACGTAGTCACCGCCATGGCGGAAACCTTCGAGGCGCCCGGCGAGGAAGATTTCGCGACGAAACTCGTCGCCGTGCTTACGGCCGGCCAGGAAGCCGGCGGCGACCGGCGGGGCAGGCAGTCGGCCGCCCTGCTCGTGGCGCGGGAAGGCGGCGGTTGTGGCGGCACCTCCGACTTCCTCGTGGATCTGCGGGTCGACGACCATGCCGATCCCATCGAGGAACTGAAGCGCCTGTACACGCTCCATGGAAGACTTTTAACATGAAGTCCGACATACAGCGCGCCAAGCTTGTCCTGCTCACCGTGGTTCATTTCCTGGTGGACCTCTTTTCCTCCCTGTTGACGCCGATCCTCCCCGCGCTCGTGACGCGGTTGCAGCTTTCCCTCACGCAGGCCGGCATACTCGCCGGTCTGCCGGCCATGACCTCCTCCCTGGTCCAGCCCCTGACGGGTATCCTGGGGGACCGGATGGAGAAACGCTATTTCATCATCCTCGGACCGGTATTCTGTGCCGTCTTCATGTCGGCCGTGGGACTTGCGCCCTCCTTTCTCGTGCTGCTGGCCTTCATCATCCTGGGCGGATTCGGCACCGCCAGCTTCCACCCGCAGAGCGTGTCCATGGCCGGGGACGTCAGCGGTTCGAGACGTGGATACGGCGTGTCTCTCTTTATCGTGGGCGGCACCGCCGGGCTGGCGGCAAGCCCCTTTGTCGTACCGCGCATCGTGGAGCGGTTCGGACTCGAAAGCCTGGTCTGGCTCGCCGTTCCCACGGTGATCGCCGTCCTGGCGTTGGCCCGGGTCATACCTATCCGCAACGAGGACCGCAAGGTGACCCGCCTGGCCGATGTGGGCGCTTCGTTCCGGCCCAACCTGTGGCCCATGGTGAATCTCACGGTGGTGGGCATCATCCGGACCATCTCGGGGGTCGGTTTTGCCACCTTTTTCGTATTGCTGCTCAAGGACCGGGGCCTTACCCTGCAACAGGGGGGTGATCTGCTCTTCGTCTTCCAGGGCGGTGCGGTGATCGGCGGTTTCGTGGGCGGCTGGCTCTCGGACAGGTTGGGACGGGCCCGCGTGATCTGGTCTACGATCCTGCTTTCCACGCCCTTTCTGCTCGTTTCGCTAAATGACACCGGGCCGTTGCTCCCCGTGTGGCTGTTTCTGGCCGGCTTCATGAACATGGCGTCCAATTCCGTCTCCGTCGCCATGGCCCAGGAGCTCGTCCCGGACAGCGCGGGAACGGCATCCAGTTTTCCCATGGGCTTCAGCTGGGGCGCGGCGGGAGGCGCGCTGATCGTCTTCGGCGGTGTCGCGGACCGCATCGGCATCGTGGCAACGCTTGAAGTGCTCGCGCTGATCCCGCTGGCCGCCGTGGCGCTGGCCCTGATGCTGCCGCCGGATCGGGAGTTTCGAAAAGCGGCGACCCGGGTGCGCAAGTCAGCCGCGGCCGCGGAGAAAGTAACCTGAGACTTCACGCTGTTCAGCTCTTGACCTTGTATCGTCGCGACGGTTGCATCGTCTTGACCGTTGCGTCGTCTTGACCGTTGCATATCTTAGCATCCAGGATTCACTGGCAAACTCCATGATCCCAGGGAGGTTGATTGATGTCGGATCGTGTCGTGCGTCTCACGAAGATGGAGGAACTGGACGAGGCCGTCGGATCGTCGTCGGATCGTCCCGTGTTTATCTACAAACACAGTACGGTGTGTCCGGTAAGTGCCCGGGCCGCCGACCATTATCACGATTTCGCGGAGGAGGATTCGTCCTCTCCGCCACCCCTTTTTACCCAGGTCCTGGTCATAGAAAACCGGGACCTCTCCAATGAAATCGAATCCCGCCTGGAAGTACGGCACGAGTCGCCGCAGCTGCTCCTCCTCAGGGACGGGAAGGTTGCCTGGCACGCTTCTCATTTCTCCATTTCCGGAGAGAACATCAGATCTGCGCTGGAGGGGTAGGCCATGTCGAGACACGCCGTCATCGTAGGCGCGGGCGTGACCGGGCTCAGCACGGCTTACCATCTCGCCCGCAAGTCGTACGGCAGGATCACGGTCATCGAGAAGGGACGTGTCGGAGACGGCGCCAGCAGTCGTGCCGCCGGGATCATCACCGGACTGCTCTGGTCGGAAACCGGCGTACAGGCCCGCAAGATCAGCCTGACCCGGTTCAGGGAACTTTCCGATGAACTGGATGGATACCGATTCCAGGACGTGGGCTGCCTGAATCTCTTCGACGCAGCGAGCTGGCCGGAACGGGAACGCCTGTTACCCCTGTATGATCGTCTGGGCGTGGAATACACGATCATGGACAGGGGAGAAATGGCCGCGACGTGGCCGGACCTGGTCCTTACGGAAGAGCCCGTCGGCCTTCTTGACCCCCTGGGCGGATACAGCGAACCGGACCACTACCTCCCGGCGCTGGCGGAAGGCTGCCGGACCCTCGGCGTCCAGATCAGGGAAGGATGCATGATTTCGGACTTCATTACGGATTCGGGACGCATGGCGGGTGTCGTCGCGGGCGAAGAACGAATCGAAGCGGATGCCGTGGTTAGCACCGTGCACGTCTGGACCCTCAAGGTGCTGGAGAGCATCGGCCTGCAACTGCCTCTGAAGTCCTTTATACACCAGCGGTACGTCACGGCGCCGTTGTCCGCTCCGGTCCGGATCCCGGCGGTCAACGCCAATCCCTACGGCGGCTACATCAGGCCGGCCCACGGCCAACGGCTGCTGGCGGGAATCGAGAATCCATCGGCCCCCGAGTTCCGCGTACCCGACCGGTCCTTTGACATGTCGGCTATTACTCCGCCGCCGGGACTCAGCGACGCCGCGCGGGAAAACCTGCTGCCGCTCGTCCCCAACGCAATCCGGTCCGGCGGGTCTGGCCAGGCCGACTGGACCGGCTGGGCGGGCTGGGCGGGCTGGGAAATCGAAAAGGCGGGGCTGCTGTCCTTTTCCCGGGACGGAGAACCCGTACTCGGTCCGGTCCATCGCTTTCCGGGACTCTACGTGGGGGTTGCCTTTCACTCCGGAGGATTCGCCTACAATCCGGCGGCCGGTGTGCTGCTGGCGGGGTGCGTCGCGGACGGCAGGCCTGAAATCAATATCGAGGACTTCTCGCCGAACCGGTTCGATCCGGAGGAAACGGACGCCTACAACCGGACCCTGATCACCCACGGGGAGTACAGTATGCCCGGCCATTCCCGTCGGCATTGACGCATACGGTTCACCTGAGGCGAAGTCTTCCCGGTATTCGCGCAGTCCTTTTACATTTAGGCGGCGTGAGGGACCGCGAGGAACCGCGGGGGACATGGATACCTACGTGGATTGAATCGTGAAAAACCTCCTGGAACCCGGACAGATCGAAGTATTTCGGCACGCCCTGCTCACCTGGTACGAGGCGCACAGGCGGGACATGCCCTGGCGGCGGACCCGGGACCCCTACGCGGTCTGGATATCCGAAGTTATGCTCCAGCAGACCCGGGTAGACCAGGTCCGGCCCTACTACGACAGGTTCATGAGCCGTTTCCCAACAGTTGGCGATCTGGGTGAAGCGCCGCTCGAGGAGGTGCTGAAGGCGTGGGAAGGCATGGGATACTACGCCCGGGCGAGAAACCTCCATCGGGCCGCCCGGCAGGTTGTGGCGCTGCACGGTGGAAGGATACCCGACGATCCGGTGCAGATCTCCGCGCTGCCGGGCATCGGACCCTATACGGCCGCGGCGGTATTGAGCATTGCGTACGGAAGGGACTGCCCCGTGGTCGACGGAAATGTAGTCCGCGTGCTGAGCCGCCTGTTCCACCTGGACGACGATCCCGCGACCGCCGCCGCGAAGAAAAAGACGGCTGGCCTGGCCGAAAGACTTCTCCTGAAGGGCCGGCCGGGCGATTTCAACCAGGCCATGATGGAACTGGGCGCGACGGTATGCACCCCGCGACAGCCGGGCTGCGGCGCCTGCCCCGTAAGCAGCCTGTGTCTCGCTCGCCAGGTGCTGCCGGATCCGTCGGTCCTTCCACGCAAGCAGCCGCGGAAACAGCGCCCCCATCATCATGTCGCCGCGGGCATCGTGCGCAAGGGAGACGAGATGCTGATCGTACAGCGCTCGCTGGAGGGCCTGCTGGGCGGACTTTGGGAGTTTCCGGGCGGGATATCGGAGGAAGAGGCGGCCAGGGAAGGGTTCCTACGTCACGAAATAAAACGCAAACTGGGCATCGACATCCGTGTCGGCCGCGCCTTCGCGGCCGTCCGGCACGCCTTTACCCATTTCGAGATGACGCTGCACGGCTACCACTGCACGTATCTTCGCGGCGAAGCGCGTCATGGGGACGGCAACGACTGCCGCTGGATTCGATCTGACGAACTTGATCAATACGCCTTCCCCAGGGCGCATCATCGCCTCATCGAAGCCATGGCCGTTGCCGAAGAAAGTCCGCAAACCACACTGTTCCCATAACCCGGGGCGTTCAACCGAGACACATCCCGGGTCCTGGAAGTGACAGGCGGTCACCGCCCCTTGACCGATGGCGCGGCTCTCGAAACCGGTTGCTCCGCCGTCCCGTTGTTCGCGGCGGCGTCCTGGTCCGTGGGTGCGAAAATCGAACGGACTTTCTCTTCGATTTCCCCGGCAAGCTCCGGCCGTTCACGGAGCAACTGCCGCACGTTCTCGCGGCCCTGCCCCAGCCGATCATCGTTATACGAGAACCACGTCCCGCTCTTTTCTATAATCCCGTTGTTGACGCCGAGTTCGATCAGGTCGCTTTCCTTGGATATGCCTTCGCCATAAATGATATCGAACTGCGCCTCGCGGAAGGGAGCCGCCAGCTTGTTCTTCTTCACGGTGCCCCGGACCTGGATGCCGGCCGAGGCGTCGTCGCCCTTGATGTTCCCGATCCTGCGCACCTCGATCCGGACCGAGGAGTAGAATTTCAGGGCCAGTCCCCCCGTGGTCGTCTCGGGGTTGCCGTACATGACCCCGATTTTCTGACGGATCTGGTTGATGAAGATCAGACAGGTTCTCGACCGATTGATTACAGAGGTCAACTTGCGCAGCGCCTGCGACATCAGGCGGGCCTGCAGGCCGACATGGGAATCACCCATTTCGCCTTCGATTTCGGCCCTGGGGACCAGCGCGGCCACCGAGTCGATGACGATCACGTCGACCCCGCCGCTGCGAACCAGGATCTCGGCCACGTCGAGCGCCTGCTCTCCCGTGTCAGGCTGGTGGATGAGCAGTTTGTCCATGTCCACGCCGAGCGCCCGGGCATAACGGATGTCCAGGGCATGTTCCGCGTCGATGAACGCGGCCATCCCGCCCAGTTTCTGGGCTTCGGCCACGATGTGCTTGGCCAGCGTCGTCTTGCCGGAGGATTCGTTTCCGTATATTTCGACCACGCGTCCCCGGGGGACGCCGCCGATGCCCAACGCCAGGTCGAGGGTCAGGGACCCCGTCGGTATGGACTCGACGGACAACTGGGGGTTTTCGTCCCCCATCCTGATAATGGACCCCTTGCCGAACTGCCGCTCGATCTGCATGATGGCGCCGCTGAGCGCCTTCTCCCTTCCCGGATCACTATCGTTCATGGCCTGGATCTCCCTCTCGTTGATCTCGTGATCATACCTCATGACATATCATGTTGAATATGCCAAACAAATGTATAGTGTCAAGCGGTTTCGGACCGACCGATTGAAATAGTCGGAATCAGGCGGGGATTCTTGAAAAAAAGTATCTCCGCCCGACCGTAATGTAAAGTAGTTTCGATTCGATTCCTCCTTTCGGGACACGCTCCGAATAAAAACGGGCGGCGGGACTGTGAATGCGGTATATTACAAGAGTACGCGCGGCCTCTCCGCCTCTCGAAAAAACTTTGAACTGGAGCGAAACAGGATGTCTGTCCGGCTGAACATCTGCCTCGGAATGATGGCCGTCTTCATCCTGGGTGCGGGCACGGGTTGCTCAGGCGCGCCGATGCCTGTTTCCGACGACGTCGAAACCGGAAGGCTGATCGAGGCCGGAAATGCGTCCATGCGCGACGGCGACTACACGAAAGCCGCCACTTACTACCGCCGTGCGCTGGCCGTGGACATGACGGATTCCGAGGCCTTCGGAAACCTGGGCGTGGCCTACTACTACCTGGAAAGATACGACGAGGCGATCCGGGAAGCGCTGCAGGCGGTGGTCCTTTCGCCGGAAGAGATCAACTGGCGGCTCAACCTGGGCGCAAGCTACTCGCGCAAGGGGAATCACGAAGGTGCGGCAAGAGCCTATGGCGCCGCTGTCGATATCGCCCGTGGCCTGGCGGATGAAAACCGGCATCAACTCCGGAACGCGCTGATCGGCCTGGGCCGTTCATGCGAGTTGGCCGGCTGGTACGACCGCGCGATGGACGCATATGACGAGGCGCTGGTGTTCGACCCCGAAGATACGGAACTGCTTACAGGGGCGGGCAACATCCATTTCCGCCTGGGACGCCTGGACGAGGCGGAAGCCTTGTATCACCGTACCCTGGCACGGGATTCCACGCATACCGTGGCCAGATACAACATCGCCCTCATCTACGCCAGGACGGGACGATACGACGAGGCGATCGGTCTTTTTTCAGACATTCCCGCGTTGGACCGCCGCCTCGAAGGTGCCCTGGAGGGCAGTTCGGTGAGTGCCGTGGACCGGTCAAAGTCCCGCAGCATCGCGGCCTACCGGGCCGGGCTCGAGAGAATGGGCGGACCGGGCGGACCGCCTCCTCCTGGCGACAGGCGGGGACGCCGTCCGCCGCCCTATGTTTACATGATGGGGCTGACCTATTACGAGCAAGGGTCGGAAACCGCGGCGATGCAGGCTTTTGAACAGGCGTTGGCGGAAGATCCCGGGCTCGCGGAGGCCCACCTGTACATCGGCAATATCCATGCGCGGCAGGGACGCCCCTCGGCGGCAGCAGATGCCTACGAAAGAGCGATACAGATCGACTCTGAATTCGCCGAGGCCTACAATAACCTGGGCACGATGTACGTCAACATGAACCGGCCCGAAGACGCCATGGAAGCGTATCTCGGAGCGCTTTCGCTGAACGATCGATTCTACGACGCCCGCACTAACCTCGGGCTGCTGTACGCGGAGGCGGGCCGGCTGGATGACGCGATTGATGAATATATGAAAGTCATCCGGGCCGAGGCGGGCATAGCCGAGGTGCACAACAATCTTGGCATGGCGTACCTCAGGCAGGGAAGGCCCGAAGATGCCAGGAGCCAGTTTCAAAAGGCTGTTGCGCTTCGAGACGATTTCGCCGAGGCCTACAACAATCTGGCCCTTACATATAGCAGGGAAGCCGTACTCGACGACGTGATCGGTTCCTGGCGCGGTCTCGCGGCCCGGTGGGCGGGGCATGACCTCACGGCCCGGGTGGTTTTCGACTGGTTGCCGCTCCGGCGCGTACCCACCCGTTCCTCCGCCGTGGGCGGCGAAGCCAGGTCCGCCTACCGCAGGGGAGTCGACGCCGCCTTCGCCCACGATCTTGACGCCGCGCTCGCGCACTTCGAAGACGCCCTCGTCACACGGCCGGGATGGAGCGCCGCGCGGCTGGCCCAGGGTGCCGTTCTATTTGCCCAGGGAAAATGGAACGCGGCGGAATCGGCCCTGGAGAAGACACTGGCCCCGGAATCCGCTGATCCGCTGCCCCACGCCATCCTGGCGATCGTGCGAGTATCCGGCGGCGACTATGATTCGGCATTGAAAAGCTGGGAGGAAGCGGTCCGCCTGGCCGGCGAAACGGATGGAGCGGAGGCGCGGGAGGCCTTGACGGCCATGCGGGCCCGTACCGAGGCCGCCGACCGGGTTTTGAACGCCCTTGAACGGGCCAGAGCGCTGCGACCGGGTTTTACCACCGCCCATTTCAACATTGGCCTTGTCAACGATCTTCTGCACCGTTACCATCAGGCCATTCGAAGCTACGAAGAAGTCGTCCGCCTCGCCCCGGAGCTTCCCGCCGGTCATTTTCGCCTGGGTATCGCGTACTACCGGCTTGGCGACGACGAAAGAGCCCGGGATACGATGCGTGAGTACATTCGGCTCTCCACGGACCCCATGCTGCTTCCCCAGGTGGAGACCTTTCTGAATAAGTCGCGGTGAGCCGGACAGCTGGTTCACCGGCAGCAATGTTGAACACCTATGACCGCAAAACCGCTCGAACTCGTCGTACAGGAACGTCCGTTTCCCGAATACGCCGCGTGGTGGCCGGTCGGCAGCGAATTCACCACGTTCATGTCCGATGCCGTCGTTACCGAATGGCGGAAGCTTTACCAGAACGACGGGGCGTTCGAAGACGTGCAGGAATACCTCGCAACATACCTTGAGGCAGTGTATCACAGGCCGGCCCGGGGCGGACTGCTTGAATCCTTTGTCGGTCGTAACGGCGGCAGGGCGCCGCAGGCGGGGCAACCCGGGCAGTCCACGCAGTCCGGGCAGCCCACACAGTCCGTGCAGTCCATGCGGTCCGGAGAATTCGACGCCCTTTCCTACGCCTTCTACCGATCGGCCTTCGAGCGCATCGAACGGCACATCGATCTCTATGATCATGCGCTGGAGCGGGAGCGCCGCCTTTTTACCGTTCGCGTGGGAAAACGGTTCTTCGATCGGCTGCGGGATCACCTTGAACTGGACCTGCCCGGCGACTTGGCTGTCCCGGACCAGGTGAGGCAGCTATCCGAAGGGATCGGCCGCGTCGGACGTTTCCTGCACGACCAGGGATACCTTCGCAGTCACTTCGCCTTCCGTTTCGACGTCGACATCGAGCATGGGGGCACACGAATCTTGCAGCACGCCGATGACGTCATTGAACGTCTGCGGAATGGCCAGGCGGCCTACGCGCTGTACGAGATGGGCTATCCCGTCATACTCCCGTCGGCGGTCTATCTCTACCACACGATCGGCGAGGCGCAGCATCATTCTTCCCGGACCATCGAGAACCTGTTCGGCGAGGTGGGATACGACGCGAGAGAGACGGACGACTTCGATCCCATAGGCTATCCTGCCGATATGGTAGTGGAACTCTGGGAGATCCGAAAAGGATGAACGCGGACGCTGGCGGACCGTCCCGGCCAGGCCTGAACCGTGAGAGGATGAATGCGGTCCCCGGCGGACCGACCAGGTTGAGTCCGCGAACGTAAGAGGATCAGGACCATGAAACCCGCAAGTCCGGATACCCTGATAGACACCGGCCGGTACCCGCTGGAAGACCTCGAAAGCCCTGCAGGTCAGGGTTTTCTCGCATCCTGCCGTTCCGAGCTCGAGGCGAAGTCCATCTGCGTACTGGAGGACTTTGTCGAGCCGAACGCGCTGGCCGGCATGGTGAGGGAGACCAGCGCCCTGATACCACAGGGTTACTACTACGACCGGCCGCGCACGAGTTACGAGGGCAACGACTACTACGACCGGCCCTGGCCCGCGGACCATCCCCGGACGACCGAACATGTCAACCGGTACCGGCAGGTACTGAACTACCAGATCCCCAACGACAGCTTCGTGCGCAGCGTGTTCCACTGGCCGGCGCTGACCGGGTTCGTGCGCCGGGTGCTCGGATTCGATACGCTGTATACGAGCGCCTGCCCCCATCTGGCCCTGACCCTGCAGATCGCCCACGAGGGCGACAGCAACGGGTGGCACTTCGATTCCAACAACGGCAATATTACGCTGCTGATCCAGCAGCCCGATTCCGGCGGTGTATTCGAGTACGTCCCCGGTCTCCGGGAAGATCACGACGAGCATTACGACGACGTGCGCGCCGTCTTCGATTCGCCTGAAAGGCACGCCCGACGCACCGACATCCGGCCGGGTACCCTCGTCCTGTTCAACGGCAAGTACGCGCTGCACCGGGTTTCGCCGGTCGGACCGACGAAACGGCCCCGCATCATCGCGATCTTCAGCTACGACAGGCGTCCGGACAAGCTCTTCTCCAGGGACTACATCGACATGGTGCGCAGCTTCAGGCAGGACGCGCTCGTGGGCTGAGCCATAACTTTCGCACGAGCGCACACAGGGCACGCGCAGATCCATTATTGCTTGGCCATGGACTTCATAGAACCCTACTTAGTCGCCTTTTCCGACCTGGCCTGGTCCTACGTATTCTACCTGATCATCGGCGGCGGAGCGCTGCTGTTGCTCTACAGCCGCTTCACGCCGTTCCGATACGTGAAGCACGCCTTCGACCTCGTCCGCGGCAGATACGACGACCCCGACGATCCAGGCGACGTCTCCCACTTCAAAGCGCTGGTCAGCGCCCTCTCCGCCACGATCGGCATGGGGAACATTTCGGGTGTCGCCATCGCCATCACCACGGGAGGGCCCGGGGCGATTTTCTGGATGTGGGTCAGCGCATTCGTCGGCATGGCGACCAAGTTCTTCACCTGTTCGCTGGCCGTCATGTACCGGGGACGGGACACCGTGGGGCGCATACAGGGCGGCCCGATGTACGTGATTTCTGAAGGCCTGGGAGGCATCTGGAAACCCCTGGCCGCCCTCTTCGCCGTCGCCGGCGTCATCGGCTGCCTCCCGCTCCTGCAGCCCAACCAGTTGATACAGATCGTCCGGGACGTCGTGTTCGCGCCGTACATGTCTTTCGAAAGCGGTCATTTCAGATTCGATCTCATCGCCGGGCTGGTCCTGTCCGGTCTCGTGGCCGTAGTGATTTTCGGCGGGATTACCCGCATTGCCGAAGTCGCTTCCCGCGCCGTGCCGGCCATGGTGGTCCTGTACATGGTTTCGACCCTGTGGATCATCCTGTACAACCTGGGCGAGGTGCCCCGGTATCTGTTCCTCATCCTGACGGATGCTTTCACCGGGGCGGCAGTGGCGGGCGGCGTAGTCGGTACGACCATCGTGACCGGCGTCCG
Organism: Gemmatimonadota bacterium; assembly: GCA_026706345.1. Taxonomy (NCBI): domain Bacteria; kingdom Pseudomonadati; phylum Gemmatimonadota; species Gemmatimonadota bacterium. Next base: position 36,737 of record JAPOYX010000242.1, read on the forward strand.
CCGCGCGGCCTTTTCAAACGAGGCCGGCATCGGCACGGAAGCGCTGGCCCACGGCGCCGCCAAGACCGGCGAGCCAGTCCGCGAGGGCCTGGTCGCCATGATGGGGCCGGTCATCGATACGATGATCGTCTGTACCTGTACGGCCCTGGTCATACTGATGACCGGAGTATGGCAGAACACACCGGACAACGGAGTGACGCTTACCGCCGGGGCATTCGAAGCGTCCATTCCCGGCTACGGCGCGTATATCCTTACGGTCTGCGTGTTCTTCTTCGCCGTTACCACATTGTTGACCTACTCCTACTATGGCGCCAAGTGCCTGAGCTTCCTGATCGGCGCCAGGTATGCGAAACTGTACAACGTGGCCTACGTGATCTTCGTCGTGGTCGCCTCCGTCGCCTCGATCGACGCGGTGATCAGCTTCGCCGACGGCCTGTTCGCCCTCATGGCGATCCCGACCATGGTCTCGACCCTGCGCCTCGCCCCCCGGGTGATGGCCTCTTTTCGGACGTACAGCGGGTCTTTTGAATCTCGAAATCAAGATGTTTCCGGACTGCAACGGGAACACAGCCGAAATCCCGAAAGTGCTTGACGCCGCGAATCAGCGACTATTCCAGATATCGGTTTCTCTCAACATTTTGTGTTTGCAGACGGCATTTATACGACATATTGTAATTATTGAACAATTCACTTGTTCCGGATAATGTACCATGTAAAGCATCTGATAAAGCGCCCGCAAAACTGGGAGGGAGCTTTTTGCAAGATTTCCTTACTAAAGGAGAATATCTTAACATGAGACCTGCCAGATTTATCTCCGTTCTTGTGCTTGCGATATTCGCCTTCGTCACAGCCGGCGCCGGCGCCCAGGAAGCCCAGGAACCGGCAGACGAGGTCGATTTCGTCATGGAAGAAGTGACGGTGACCGGTTCCCGGATCAGGGGCGAGGCCGCCGAATCCACCGCACCGGTCATCATCCTCGCCAAAACCCAGATACAGGAGAAGGGACTCGCGTCCATCGGCGATGTGCTCCAGACCCTGACCGTCCAGTCCAACGCCATCAATACCCAGACCAACAACGGGGGGGACGGATCCACCCGGATCAGTCTTCGCGGACTGGGCTCGGGCCGAACCCTCGTACTGGTCAACGGCCGCCGGTTCGTGCCGGGCGGAACCGGGGCGAACTCTTCCGTCGACCTGAACTCCATACCGGCTTCCGTCATCGAGCGAATCGAGGTACTCAAGGACGGCGCCTCGGCCGTATATGGTTCCGATGCGGTGGGCGGCGTCGTGAACGTCATCACCAGGTCCGACCTGGAAGGCGTGGAGTTCGAATACTACCAGGGGCTTTCGGGCGCGGGCGACGGTGACGTGATCGACGCCAGCATCACCACCGGCCTGCGAAGCGGCCGGGGCAGCATCCTGTTCTCCGCCGGATACCACAGCCGGAAGCCCGTCTGGACCGGTGACCGTGACTTCAGCAAAGCGGATAAGGCATACGACTGGGAGAAGAACGACGGGACCTTTGCCACGAACGGCAGTGCTGCGACGCCCGAAGGAACCATCATCGACCGTCTGGAGGAGGAAGGCAACGCGGCCTGGCAGTCGATCGTGGAAAGAGCCGGAGCGGACGCCGGGGTTTACTTTAACGCGCCGTCCGGTGGCTGGCGTCCTTTCAACTCAGCCGGAAATTCGGACGACGGCTCCGGCGACCTGTACAACTACCAACCGGAGAATTACCTGTACACTCCGCAGACGCGGTACTCCGCCTTCCTGAGCGGCAACTACCTGTTCACCGATAATCTGAGCGGCTTCTTCGAGGTATCGTACACCAACCGGCAGTCGGACCAGAAGCTGGCTCCTACCCCTCTGTTAATCTACTTCGAAGATGATGTCGTGCTGTCGGCCGACAACCGATACAACGAATACGGTCGGGACTTCCTCGACGTCCGCCGCCGTTTCGTCGAAACGAGTAACCGGAACTTCCTGCAAGACCTCGACACCTACCGGATCGTCCTGGGCATGGAGCACGAGTTCCGGGGATTCACCGGGGACCTGGCCTTCTCCTACGGCCGCACCAGTGGAACCAACGTCAACGAGGGGCAGTTCATCCTGAGTAACGTAAGGAGGGCGCTGGGACCCGATTCGGAGTGCGCGGCGCCCTGCGTACCCCTGGATCTGCTACACGGCGCTGGCACCATCACGGACGAGATGCTGAAATACATCCAGTACACCGGAATCGCGAGGGGTTTTACGCAGCAGAAGATCCTGCAGTACAACCTGACCGGCGACATCGTCGAATTGCCGGCGGGTTCCCTGGCCATGGCCGTAGGCGCTTCCTCGAGGTGGGAAGCCGGAGGTGCTATCCCCGATCCCATTACCGCCACGGGCAACACCACGGGCAACAAGGGAGAAGCGACCGAGGGCGATTACTCCGTCCGCGCGGTGTACGCCGAAACCAGTATTCCGCTCTTTCAGGGTGAGATGGGCGGCCTGGACGTGACGGCCGCCGGCCGGCTTTCTGACTACGACACCTTCGGGACGAACTTCACGTACGAAGCGGGCGCACGCCTCGAACTCCCGCGGGGCCTCGCCTTCCGTTCGACCTACTCGAAAGCCTTCCGCGCGCCGAGCATCGCCGAATTGTACCTGGGTCAGAGTGACAGCTTTCCGGTGGTCAGCGATCCCTGCAGCGTCGTGGACAAAGCCGACAACCCGCGCGATCTGACCTCGCAGGAGATGCGCAACTGCGCGTCCGCGGGCGTGCCTTCTGATTTCGAGGATACCCGTGCGCAGATACGGGCCAGGGTCAGCGGATCCACGGACCTCGATCCCGAGCGGGCCAACACGGTCACCGCCGGCGTGGTGTACCAGCCCGATTTCCTGCCGGATCTCGACATCGCGGTCAGTTATTACGCCACGAAGATCGAGGATGAAATCGGAGCGCTCGGCGCGGGGCTCATCCTGAGCAACTGCTACTCCCAGGACGCCCCGACACACTGCGACCTGATCCAACGGGACCAGTTCGGCGTAATCACCAACATTTTCACGACCGCCACCAATATCGGCGAGACGGAGACCAGCGGTCTCGACATCGAACTGAACTATATCGACGACACGCCGCTCGGTCTGCTCTCGGCGCGACTCGAGTCCAACCTCCTTTTCGCCTACGACGTGTACCTGCCCATACCGGGCGGTTTCGAACAGTTAAAGGGCAAGGGTTACTACGACCTGGGCGTGTTTCCCAACTGGCGGCATAATGCCAATGTCGGATTGAAGTGGGGACCGGCATCGGCGGGCGTGACGTGGCAGTACGTCGGCGGGTTCCAGGAGTGCGAAGACGATGACTGCAAGGGCCTGTACCGCGACGACGTCGAAACGACCCCGGTGGTCCGAAACGTGGATGCGAACCACCTCTTCGGTATCCAGGGGTCCTACCGGTTGTTTACCGGTGCCGGCGGTTCGGTGATCACAGTCGGTATCAACAACGTTTTCGACCAGGCGCCCGCGGTTCTCTTCAACGGCTCCCTGGGGACGTCGGACGCATCGACGTACGACTTCCTGGGCAGGTACCTGTACGTGCGCCTTTCCCACTTTCTGTAATCGGCGCGGCGAAGAGGCGTGAGGTTTCGGTGGTGGCAATTCGTCGCATATTACTCCGCTTAGTGGCTGTAGTCGTCGCGGTTGGCACTACCGGTGTTTTCGCCCAGGACACCGGGAACCCGGACGACGACCGGATCGAGTATGTCTTCGACGAGGTAACGGTCACGGGGTCCAGGATAAAGAGTGAAGCGGGACAGTCCACGGCCCCGGTCGTGATTTTGTCCCGCGCGCAAATCCAGGCCAGGGGTCTGGCCTCCGTCGGAGACATACTCCAGACACTAATCGTTCAATCCAACGCGACCAATACGCAGGCCAATTACGGAGGCGACGGGGCCACCCGCATCAGCCTCCGCGGCCTGGGCGCCCAGCGCACGCTGGTACTGGTCAACGGACGGAGGTTCGTGCCGGGCGGCCTCGGCGCTGACGCCTCAGTCGATCTGAATTCCCTCCCATCCACCGTCATAGAACGGATCGAAGTGCTCAAGGACGGGGCCTCGGCGGTCTACGGCTCGGACGCCGTGGGCGGAGTCGTCAACGTCATCACGCGCACGGACCTGGAGGGCATCGAGGTCGAGGCCTACCAGGGGATCTCGGGCGCCGGCGACGGGGGATCCCTTGATCTTGGCCTGACGGCTGGTCTGAGGAGCGGCAAGGGGCATCTGATGTTCTCCGCGGGTTATCACGACCAGCGGCCGGTCTGGACCTACGAACGAAGTTTCAGCGAAACGGACAAGAATTACAACTGGGCGAAGAACGACGGGTCGTTCACGACGAGCGGCAGTTCCGCGACCCCGGAGGGGCATATCATCGACCATTCCGGCGAAGCGGGCAACGCCGCATGGCAGACCCTCAATGCGGCCGCCGGCGAAGATGCGGGAGACTACCATCGAGACCCGGTATCAGGCTGGCGATCCTTCAATTATGCCGGCAACTCCCTCGACGGCACCGGCGACCTCTACAACTACCAGCCCGAGAATTACATCTACACCCCACAGATCCGATACACGGTCTTTCTCAGCGGAAACTATGCGTTAAGCGACCGCCTGGGGACCTACTTCGAGGTTTCCTACGCAAACCGGCAGTCCGAACAGAAACTGGCGCCGACGCCCCTCTTCACGATTGAAGAGGACATCACGGTCTCGGCCGGCAACCGGTACAACGAGTTCGGCCGCGATTTCACGGATGTCCGCCGCCGATTCGTCGAAGCCGGCAACCGGATATTCAACCAGGATATCGACACGTATCGCATCGTGCTGGGACTGAAGACCCCTGTGCTGGGTTTCGATTCCGATCTCTTCTTTGCCTATGGACGCACGGCGGGCAACACGGTCAACCGGGGCCGGTTCATCCGAAGCCGCCTCATGCGCGCGCTGGGTCCGGCCGGCGACTGCAGCGGCGACTGCGTGCCCCTGGATATCCTGCACGGTGCGGGGACCATTACGCCTGAGATGCTCGCCTACATACAGTATACCGGCGTTGCCCGCGGATACTCTCAGCAGAAGATACTGCAATGGAACCTGACCGGGAACGTGGCGGAACTGACGCACGGACCGCTGGCCGTGGCCGCGGGCGGGTCCTCGCGGTGGGAGTCTGGCGCGTACACGCCGGATCCGATTACCGCCTCGGGCAACACGACCGGGTTCCGGTCCGAAGCAACCGAGGGCAGCTATGCGGTCTCGGCGGCCTACGGAGAGACCAGGCTGCCGGTCTACCACGGCAACGGGGTAGGAATCCACCTGACGGCGGCCGGCCGGGCCTTCCACTACGATACGTTCGATTCCGGCTTTACCTACGAAACAGGAACCAGCATCGAACTGCCGAGAGGGATGGTCCTTCGCGCCACCTATTCCAATGCCTTCCGGGCACCCAACATAGCCGAGATGTTCCTCAGCGCAAATGACGTGTTTCCCCTGGTGAGCGATCCATGCAGTACGATAGACGAAGGAGGGAACCCCCGGGAATTGACTGTACAGCAGAAACAGCACTGCGCCGCCGCGGGCATACCGGCGGGTTTCAGGGATTCGCGGGCGCAGCTTCGCGCCAGGGAGGGCGGCTCGACCGACCTCGATCCCGAAAAGGCGGCCATGATCACAGGGGGATTGAGCTATCGGCCAGACTTCGCGGAGAACCTCAATATAAACCTGAACTACTACCGGAACCGGATCGAGGATGAAATCGGATCGCTCCCGGCGGGCGTCATCCTGAGCAATTGCTACTCGCAGGTCAACCCCACGAACTGCGAACAGATCGTACGGGACGCCGATACGCGCTTGATCTCCCACATCATTCAGACCAACACGAATGTGGGCGAGACCGAAACGGCGGGATTGGACCTGGAAGTCGACTACAACGGAACCACGCCTGTGGGCGTACTGGCGGCCCGGCTGGAATCCAACCTGCTGTTCACGTACGACCAGTTTCTTCCCGTGGCAGCCAGTACGGAAGTGATCAAGGGCAGGGGATACTACGATGTGGGCGTGTTTCCCCGGTGGCGGCACGCCGCATCGGTGGATCTCAAGTGGCGGCGCGCCTCGGCGGGACTGACCTGGGAGTACGTCGGCGGATTCGTGGAGTGCGAGGACAACGACTGCAAGGGGCTCTACCGTTCCGATATCATCGAAAAACCGGCATACCGGGACGTGGAAGCCAACAGCGTGCTTGGCCTTCGAGGGACGTACAGGCTTTTTTCACGGGCAGGCGCCACCGTGCTGACCCTGGGGATGAACAACGTGCTCGATCAGCCGCCCGCGGTGATCTTCAACGGCCTGCTGGGAACCTCGGATTTCACCACCTACGATTACATGGGCAGGTACCTGTACTTGAGGTTGTCGCATTACCTGTAAAAGGTGACACTGCACATCGTAGGAAGAACAGTTACAGCAAAGCTCTGTATGCCGGGAGTTTTCATACACGTCTGTGTATCTAACTGCTAATACTATCCCTGGTTTTCTGCTCTTTCTGTAACCACTCCAATTTCACGTGTCTCTGCGTCCTCGGACGTCTGCTTAGGATCACGTTTTTCAATAGAAGGTGGAGGGGGTATCCACCTACGCAAGTTCTGGCCTACGCGGTCGTAGAAACTAGGAATCGCTTTTTCAAGGTCTTCAATGAATGTTGACCGACCGGAGAAACGACCTGCTAGATCCGAGATGACCAAGACCTCAAAAGAAACTGGAACTGCGCCAGGTCGATCTATTTCTAAACATCCTGGGTCTTCCTGAACTTTCTGCAATACAGCCTGTGTAGATTGACTACGTCCTGACCAAAACGCACGTACGAAGACATCATCGCCTTCAACATTACGCAACTGACGTAGTATCCAATTAATCCTCGAGGTGGCTCTCTTCCTATCACCGGGGGACTGTAACTTCATCGAACAAGAAATCGTCCTCCGCTGAAGATTCACGACAACTTCCAAGTCACTGGCAGCATTAGGAATCACGAATCCGGATGTTAGCTCGTTGTCGTTAACCAGGAAGTCACAGGCGTCCCTTAATCGAAGTGCTGTATCGGTTCGATGCTTTCGTGGAAGACGTATATCGACCCGTTCGCCAATTCGACGAGTCAGTATCAGGCAGACATCTCTTTCTTCCTGATGCCAACTGGCAACAGTATTTTCAATTTCAGGTGATGTTCTTTGAAACTGTTCACCATGCCTGATACCCATAACGAGTTGGCGCCATTCCCTGTTCATTTGGTCAAATCTCCTGACGCCTGAATTCGAATGTTCGAAGTATCGAACCATTTCCTCCAGAATGAATCTCTGTTCTGAGCTTAAATCCTCACTGTCTTTCAGCGTTAGCATCGCTTGTGTACGAACACTCGTCCACGAAATGTGATAAAACTCCAGTTTTCGACTTAGTCGCTTAGGAACGGAATAGGGAATATGCGAAGGCAACGGCACCAGTTGATTTGAAATTGTGATCACAGTGTTGATCCCGTGCGCTCGAGCGACCTCGCCATATCTAAGTACTTGCTCCTCATCTATCTCCGCATTGTCAACTTTAGCCTCAAATAGCGCAGACCATTCCTTGCTACGGCTCGTAATACTCAAAACACCATCTGGTCGTTCAGTACGATTCGGGTCTGGTGTTGGAAAGACAACTTCTGTGTAACTGTCTATATCTGCAGTTTTCCCTACTCTCATACTACAAAAACCAAGCAATTGCGCGGCGAATGGTCGGACAGATCCTAACACGGCTAGCAATATGGATACCAGTTTCTCCTCTTTTCTGGACTCGGCGAGACTTGGTATCAGCCTTGCAGGTTTGGCATTACTTAAGACTTCCTCAAGCGAATCCATAGACCCTCCAATTGGCGTAACTGAGTTAAGAATCTATTGCGTAGTTGAAACAAACTTCACGTAAATCAACGCAATACTGAATAGTTAGTTCGTAGGAAGTCCGGCAGGTGGGTCGGAATTTGGATCTCTGTTTCGTGGTGTTCGTTCTTCACCAGGTTCAGTTCCCCGACTGTCTTGAGAATCTTCTCCGTTCTCAGGTGTTACACTATCCGATGCATCGGAGGACTCCGATTTTCTGTTGCTTTCTCCCCCTTGCTTCGTGGTATCTTCCTCTGCTTCGTGGCCGCCTTGGTCCGACTTGTCGCGCCTGTCGGTATCAGAGTCCCCATCGCCACTGTTCTCTCCGCCCTTTCGGTCCACTTTCTCATCCTCCTCCGGCTCCTCCGAGTACCCCATCTCCATATCGTAGTCGTAGATGAACTCGTCGTCATCCGGCCAGTACGCCCGGCCGGTGCGTTGCTCGTCGGTCGGAGTGGACGAACCGCGGGGGAGCGTCGGGGTATCCGGTTCGCCCGTGGTCAGCGCGGGTTGCTCCTCGTCACCTCCATCGTCGCCTCCATCGCCGCCACCGTCGTCGTCGCCATCTTCCTCTTCTTCAGCCTCTTCGGCTTTCCTCCGGCTCCTGCCGATCAGCGCGGCGATACCCATGCTGATGAAATACAGCACCACCAGCGGAATCGCCACGAGGGTCTGCGTGTAGGGATCGCCCGTGGGCGTGATGACGGCGGCGGCGATGAATATGACCACCAGGGCAATGCGCCACACCCGTTTAAGCACGCCGGCGTTCAGGATGCGAAGCCAGGTCAGAAACGCCACCACGGCGGGCATCTGGAACACGACGCCCATGATGAGCACCATCTTGTTCACGAGTCCCACATAGAATCCGATATCCCACTGGGGCTTGATGTCAGGGACATGCAACTGGACGAAAAACCGGACCATGACCGGGATCAGGATGTAGAAAGCGAAGGCGGCGCCGACGAGGAACAGGACGCAGCAGAAGAAGATGACGATGGGGACGTACTTCTTCTCCTTGTCGAGCAGACCGGGCGATACGAATGTCCAGAGGTTGTAGAGCACATAGGGCAGCGCGAAGGCGAATCCCAGCAGCAGCGAGATGTTCACCTTGGCCGTGAACATGCCGGCCGGCCGGATGGCCTGGATCTCGATCTCGGTCTTGAGGTTTTCCTGAAACGTCGGCGAGAGCAGGAAATTGATGATATAGTCGGCAAAGGTGAAGCAGAGGACCATGCCCACCAGGATGGCGAGCACGGATTTCAGTATGGCCCTGCGAAGCTCTTCGAGATGTTCGATGAAGGACATCTCGCCGCTACCGATTTTCGCTGGGGACATGATAGGGCCTCTCGCCGGTCCTCACTTCCGAATAACGCGCGGTAAGTAAGCCCGGACCATGGTTCCTGTCAAGCAAAACCCCCGTGCTCACCGCCTCCAACGGCCTTGACGAAGGCATGTCCGGGGCATAAGTTTAATCGAGTTTGACGACGGCGAATTTCGGGCCGCAGCGGCTTGTCCGCACGGGTTCGCAGTAGGGATTGGCGCCGCTTTCGGGAGCCGATTGCGCATGAGAATGACCGGTGTACGCAAATGACCGGGGCACTTAAAGGAGTTATCCTGACGGCGAACCCCGGTGAAGGCGACTCTGCCGGATGGCATTCCGGCACGGGGATGCTCCTGCCTATGGCAAACGTGCCGATGATCGAGCGGATCCTGGATGAGTATGAACGCGCCGGCGTGAAGGAAACGCTCATCGCGGCCGGCAAAGACACCCGCGAGGCCGCTTCAAACTGTGGCAGCGGCGCGCGCTGGAACATGGTCCTTACCTACCATGACCAGCCGGAAGCCCGCAGTCCGCATGAGATCATGAAGGAAGTTGCGGCATTCACGGGCGAAGCGATGTTTCTCGCTACCCGAGGTGCCGTACTGCTGAATGCGGAGGCCTACCTGTACGCCGTTCAAAGGTACGATGAAAACGATCTCCGCGGCATACGCCTTTGGGAGAGAAACGGGGAGGCGCACGGTGACGGGGATGGGAACGACGGGGGTGACGCGCACGGGAGCGATGGGAGCGACGGGATCTATCTCCTGACACCGGACGTCTGCGACGTCATAAACGAAAGCGGTGGCGCCGGTAACCGCGCATATTCTTTCGGTCCGATCCTGGATACGCTGGCCGGCCGCGGCGACCGGGTGCTGACCATGAAACGGGAAGACGAGCCGTACGAAACCGGCACGCCCGAAGCCTACCTCGAATCGAACGAACGCCTGCTCGAGTCCGCCACACGGGATGCGGTGTCCCCGGAGGTCATGGCCGACAACTTCTCGTCTCCGAACCTTGTGTTGCGCCCACCTGTGGCCCTGGACGATACGGCCGAACTGGAGCGTTGCCGGATCGGTCCCGGGGTCTGTATCGGTCCCCGAGTCCGTATCGGGCACGGCGCGGCCATCGAGCACAGCGTGATCATGGAGGGCGCGGATATCGGCGACGGCGCATCGATTTCCCGCGCGATCATAGGAAAAAACGCCAGCATAGCAAACCGGTCGGTGATGCACGGCCGGGCGGACCGGGTGACCGTCGCATGTCCCATCTCACCATAGGTACGGCAGGCCACGTCGACCACGGCAAGAGCGCCCTGGTGGAAGCGCTGACGGGCGTTCATCCCGATCGTCTCCAGGAGGAACGGGACCGGGGCATGACGATCGATCTCGGATTCGCGTTCATGCCCTTGAGCGACGGCCGGGAGGTCCCCATCGTCGACGTGCCGGGCCACGAACGGTTCCTCAAGACCATGGTCGCGGGCGTAAGCGGCATCCACCTCGTCCTCTTCGTCGTAGCCGCCGACGAAGGCGTCATGCCCCAGACCGTCGAGCACTTCGGAACGGTGAGATACATGGGGGTCGACGCGGGCATCGTCGTCCTGACGAAATGCGACCTGGTCGACGAGGAATGGCTGATGCTCGTCGAAGACGACGTGAAATCACTCGCAGCCGGTTCGTTTCTGGCGGACGCGCCCGTCGTGCGGGTATCATCGACGGCCGGCACGGGGATCGCCCGGTTGAAGGAAATCATCGAGGAGAGGCTGGCCGGACTGCCGGCCGACAGCGGTGCGGGATACTTCCGCATGCCCATAGACCGGGTGTTCAGCATGAAGGGCTTCGGTACGGTCATTGCCGGCACCGTCCTGTCGGGAAGCCTGGCATCGGACGGAGATGCCGAACTGCTTCCCGCCCGGACGCCGTTGCGGATCCGGGGCATGCAGACCCACAACGACTCGGTCGACCGCGCCGTAAAAGGCCAGCGGGTCGCGCTGAACCTGTCCAACGTCAGGACGGCCGATATCGAGCGGGGCGACGAGCTGTGCGCGCCGGGATACCTGCTCCCGACCCTGATGACAGACGTCCGGCTGCAATGCCTGGAGTCCCTGGACGAACCCCTGAAGAACAGGCAGCGCGTCCGCCTGCACAAGGGCACGAGCGAGACCATCGGGCGACTCATCCTGCTCGATCGGGACGAACTGGAACCCGGCGAGTCCGGATTCGTGCAGCTTCGCCTGGAGAAACCCATCGTGGCGGAACGAAACGAGCGCTTCATCATCCGAGGGTTTTCCTCCATGCGGCTGCTCGGCGGCGGCCGTTTCGTGGAGGTGTATCCGCAGAAGAACCGACGGTTCCGGCCATCCGTACTGGACTACCTGGAGGCGGTGACCGACGCCGAACCGGACGTCCTGATCGAACGGGTCATGCGGCACGCGTACGGCGAACAGCGGCTCAAATCGATGCAGGACCTGGTTCGATCCACGAACCTGGATGGCGACGTCCTGGAGCAGGGCGCAGTCCGGCTGGTGGAAAGGGGCGAGTTCATCCGGTTCGCGGATCATCGATTGCTGCACCGCCACTGGTACACAGGATTGAAGGACGAATTGATCACCCTGCTTGAAAAGATGCACCGGGTCCAGCGACTGAAAGAAACGCTGCCCAAGGACGCCCCCAGGCTGCAGCTTTCCTGGGAGGCGCCGGATACCGTCTACGACGCGCTGCTGAAGGACCTCGACGAAGAATCCCGGATCGTGCTGTCCGGCCGGTCGGTCCGGCTGTACGCCCACGCGGTCGAACTGACCGGCCCGGAAGAACGCGTTCTCGCGGCGTTCGAGGAATTGGGCGACGCCGAGCCTCCCGCCGTTTTCACCATGAACGATTTGATGCAGGTCATGGAAGACCGGTCGATTGCCGTGCAGGATTTACCGGTTGATCTGAAGGCGAACGCGGATATGATTAGGAGCATGGCCGGGTATGCCATGGACCACGAGATCTTCGTCGAGTTCGCGGACCGGCAGATCATGCACCGCCGGGCGCTCGCGTCGGTCAGAGAGAACCTCGTGGCCTACCTGAAAGACCATGGCACCGTGCGCGCTTCCGAGTTTCGCAGTCATCTCGGGGTCTCCCGGGCGCACGCCACCGCCTTGCTGGACTACTTCTGCGACCTCGGCGTAACCAACCGGGAATCCGGGACGCACAGGCTGGCGGAGGCGGAGCGAGACGGCGGCGATCCGGTGGGGAAGGGCGATTAGGCGGTGAGCGGTTAGGCGCGATTCTCGCCTGCCCGTTTCGGTGTATCCGCGGGCTGTGCCGCGCGACTTGGAACAGGATTCAGGGGAGTGTATGGGTTGCTGGTGCGCCTCACGGACTTCAAATCCGATGGCGGGCCCTAAACAGGTCCGTGGTGGGTTCGATTCCCACACGCTCCCCCCAGGTTGTTTACTCAGCCGCCCTCACTAATACGTTAATACCTATTCAATACGCTTAAACTCCCTGAAGGC
>JAPOYX010000243.1 GCA_026706345.1 Gemmatimonadota bacterium
CCTCGCCGCCTACGCGTTCGGCCAGTTCGCCGAGGCGGAACGCCCTGGGACGATTCTGGCGGGAGTCAACCCCCTCGCGCCCCCGCATCGGGTCACGAATCGGAGTTTTCGGTTTTTTCGCGCTTCTCGTTGAGTTTCTCGGTGACCCGGCGCGTTATGTCGTGCTTGGGATTGACGTAGCGAAGGTTGGCCCGCTCCATGATGAGGTCGTAGCCTTCCAGGGCGATCAGGTCTTCGAGCACGGCATTGAGCTTGGGCGCCATCACCTGCAGCAGTTCCTGCCGCTTGTCGTTGAGTTGCTTCTGCAGCTTGTTGACCAGGTACTGGTAATCTATCTGCTTGTCTTCGATATCCTTCTGGATGCGGCGCTGCTCGCTCGGGCTCATGATCTCGCCGTCTTTCTCGATCTGCTGCTGCAGCGCGAGAAGCTCCTCGCCCAGGGCATTGACCTCGGTCTCTTCCGCTTTCAGCTCGTTCTGCGCCTTCTCCATCAGCGCCTGGGCTTCCTCGGTGGAGACGATTGCCCGCTGGGTGTCCAGAACGGCGATTTCCAGTTCCGCCGCCGCCAGCGGCGTGGCGAGAAGGAACCCGCACAATGCCAATCCGGTGATTTCGACCGCCAGCCTGTTGTTCACACTGCAACTCCTCTTCTGGTCCCGCTCAGAGCCTGATGCCAGCCCGCCCCGCCTGTTTCGCCGACTTTCGTACCGGTCGTCATTCTACATCAGAACCATCGGAACCGGCAGGCTGGCTTGACCTGCCCCGGTTATCGCGCAACGCCCAACTCGAACTGAAACGACTCCTTCTCGTCGATCTCGCTGGTGTTGAACGGCTTCGCGATGCCGAAGGTCATGGGCCCCATGGCGGTCAGCCAGGTAACGCCGAAGCCCACCGAGTACCGGAACTCGTTGATATCGAAACCGAAGCAGTTGCGGCTGACGTCCGGGCAGTTGGAGTTGAAGACGTTGCCGGCGTCGACGAATATCACCGGCCGGAACTGCCGGTTCTCCTCGACGAAGGGCAGGGTGAGGATGAGTTCCAGGCTTCCCTCGACCAGCATGTTGCCGCCGAACGGGTCTCCGTCACGGGCCCTGCCCCTGCGGAAAAAGCCCTCGGGGATGGGATTCCCGTCGATGTCGTGGGTGGGATTGGTGGTGCGCGGCCCGAGGGTGGACTGCTCGAACCCGCGGATGGAGCCGAAACCGCCGGCAAAGAAGTGTTCGTAGAACGGCAGCGCCTTGGTATTGCCGTAGCCGCCGCCATACCCCAGCTCCGTGCGGAAGCGCAGCGTCAGCCCGGCGAAGAACGGGAAGTACTGTTCGCCCCGGTAGGTCACCTTCCAGAACTGCAGGTCGCTGCCCGGAATCGATGCCTGCAGGGCGAGCGTCTGGGAGCGGCCGCGGGTCGGGAACAGGCCACGGTTGAGCGTGGAACCGACCCAGGACAGGTTGGCCTTGAAATTCAGGAAGTCGTCGCCGTTCTTCTCGAGGAATTCGCTGATCTCCAGCGCCGGGAAGCGCCCTTCGGTAAGCGATGTCTGTTCCACGGAGCCGCCGAAGTTGATGCGCTGGGTCTCGCCGATGGGAAAGCCGAAATTCACGCCCACACCGAAGGCATCGGTGCTGTAGCGGGCGATATTGCGCTCGTCCCAGTCGAGGCGGCGGAAGTAGGCGTTGTAGCCCCGGCTGATGCCGTCGAGGGTGTAGTAGGGGTTGAAGTAGTTGAAGTTGGCCGATTTCTGATATTTCGAGTACGAAAGGCCGAGGCCCAGGCTGTTGCCCGTGCCGAGCACGTTGTTTTCCTGGTAGTTGGCGCCGACCACCAGGCCCCATCCCTGGCTGTAACCCAGGGTCGCCGAAATGCTGCCCGAGGGTTGTTCCTCCACCGAGAAATTCACGTCGATCTGATCGTCCGTGCCGGGTACCTCCGGGGTTTCGACGTTCACTGCCTGAAAGTAGCCGAGGCGTTCCAGGCGCAGTTTCGACAGGTCGATCTGGGCGGTGGAGGCCCAACCGCCTTCCATCTGGCGCAGCTCCCGGCGCATCACCTCGTCCTGGGTCACGCGGTTGCCGGCGAAGCTGACGCGGCGCACGTAGGCCCTCTTGCCGGCATCGACCACCACATCGATGCTCACCGTGCCGCCTTCCTTGACGCGGGGAATGCCGCCCGCACTGGCGAAGGTATAACCGGAATTGCCCAGCGCCGCCTCCAGGCGTTCCTCCGTGGCGGTCAGCCAGGCCTGCGAGAACACCTGCCCCGGCTCCACCAGCATCAGCGGGCGCAGGTCTTCAGGCTTCACGTCGTTCAGCTCGCCGAGCAGATTGACCTCGTCGATGGTGTATTTCTCGCCTTCCTCGACGTTCATGGAGATGTACACCTGGCGCTTGTCGGGGGTGATGCTCACCTGGGTGGAGGTGAGCTCGAACTCGACGTATCCCCGGTCTTTGTAGTACGACTCGATCTTCTCGAGGTCTCCGGTGAGTTTCTCGCGGTTGTACTTGTCGTTGTTGCGGAAGAAGGAGAACAGGCCCGGGTGCTGCAGTTCCATCTCTTCGAGCAGTTCCTTTTCCGGAAATATGGTGGCGCCGACCACATTGATGTGCCGGATGCCCGAGGGCAAGACCTCGGGCATCCGGCACA
>JAPOYX010000244.1 GCA_026706345.1 Gemmatimonadota bacterium
TAGAGCCAGCACGTGCCTCTACCGGATACTGCAGGAAGGTCTTACCAACTGCGTAAGGCATGGCAAAGCCACACGCGTCGATGTTGATTTGAAACTGAAGGGTCGGTACATTGAGTTGTCTATCCTCGACAATGGAAAGGGTTTCGACCCCGGTACGAATACGGTGAATCAAAAAGAAGGCGGAACCGGCCTGATCGGCATGCGTGAGCGCCTGGAGTCCTTGGAAGGATACTTACATATAGAATCGGAGCCTGGGTCGGGTACCGAGTTGATTGCTTCGATTCCCAACGGAGGGTGAATGATCAGAATCGTCGTTGCCGATGACCACCACCTGGTTCGCGAAAGTATCGTATCGCTGATTGAAAAGTGGGAGGAACTGGAAGTCGTTGGCGAAGCCGCCGACGGTCTCGAAACTTTGAAACTGGTCCGAAAGAAAAGACCGGACGTGGCGATAGTGGATATCGCCATGCCGCTGATGAACGGCATTGAGGCCACGCGACAGATAGACTCGCTGGACGTCGAAACAAGCGTCGTGATTTTATCCATGCATTCGGATGAAGGCGTGGTCCGTCAATCGCTTAGAAGCGGAGCGAAGGGATACCTCCTCAAGAACTCTGTTCCCGAAGAGCTCCTGATCGCCATCCGGTCCGTCAGTAAGGGTGAAACCTATCTTTCGCCTCCCATCGCGCAGACGGTCCTGTCGGAATACCTGCGAACAGATTCGGCAAATGCCTCATCAACCATTATTGGACGGTTGTCGTCCCGGGAAAGAGAGATCGTTCAAATGATCGCCGAGGGCCGTACCAATAAGGCGGTCGCCGAGATTCTCAACATCAGTACCAAGACCGTGGAAAAGCACCGCGCTACGCTGATGAGGAAACTGAAGGTCCGTAGTTTGCCGGAACTCATCCTCATAGCTGCGAAGCACCAACTCGCCTTCCTGGACGACTGATCCGCAAGAGGCCATAGCTGAATCGACATAGCCAGTCCTCCGCCGAATCTAAATCCCGGCTTGCCTCCCGTGAATGTCAAGTCCTTCAGCCTCTCTCCCCTTCCTTCCCCTTATCCTGCTTATTCCGACAGTTCCGGGTCAGTTTCAGCCATTTTGGGGGCTGAAAACTGAGAATAGTAGGGTTGTACCCTATAGCATCCGTCTTCCCGCCCTGTTACTTCTAAGGCTGACGATTTCATATACGAACTCGTTCGCGATGGAAGCCACCTCGAATGGCCTCCATCTTTAATCTTAAGGTAAACACGAAGGAGGACTGTAATGAGTCATTTCAGTTGCGCTCTGCCGCCAATGCCTGAGTACACGGATCTTAAAGAATCCTTCGAACACCGGGTCTATCAGTCGATCCTTACCGGGTGGGGACACTACTTTATGGGACTGGGCGCCCTGGAGGAAATCGAAGATTTCGACTCGTGTCTGGCGGGGAATACGGAATCATCCAGGTCTTCACTGAACACGGCGTGGGACCACTTCCAGAGTGCCAGGGCATCTGTTCTGGAAGCCCTTCAGTTATGTCTGGAACTCCGCGAGTCGCTGCCCGAATCGGCCAAAAACAGACTTTCGCCCAATATTCAGCTTTACAGAAACACCGCTTCACTTCTCGAGGAAGCCGAAACAGCCATTACGTCAGGCGGAGTCCCGTCGTTGGAATGCATACACGGGATTTCGGCGCTGATCCGGGAAGACATGGTCTTCGGCGAGCGCATGGCTAAGGTCAACCGGGGAACACGGGGTCATTTTCCGTATCCCGACGGTGAAGAGGCGGAGGTGAAGGAATCTTATTTGTCGTAGCCTCCGGCTTCAGAAAGAAACTCCCAGGGCCGTGCAAAGCCCTATCGAACATCTGCGCGATTAGCGTAGACGCGTCTGGATAACGGTCGTCTCGCAACTTGTTTCGTGAATGATCGTGTTTCGCATGAGATCGCAAGACAGACTTTAACGTCATCAGAAACTGCCGGCGACGACCACCGCGTGGGACTCCTCGCCAGAATGAGATTCTGAGCCCCGTGACTGGAGATTTGCAACTTGACGCGATAGACGACGCTTTGCCCGCTGGCCGGGAAGGCGTCCATCGCGTCTTAAACCCCGTCTCGTAGTCGTCTTGTAGTCTGCCCTCGATCAATGCCGGTATACGTCTCGAGCGGTCCGCGGATCGAGCCGTTTTTGGCGCTGGTGTCAAAACTCCTACGCAACACGAACAGAGAATATGAAGTCGACCTCGTTCTTGACACACGTGCATACTATGGTCGATAATCGGGAAACGTGGCATGGCCGGGTTTTCGAATACGCCATGTTCGGTATGATTACGATTTCCGTGATCACCTTTTCTCTGGAGACGGTTCCCGGCCTTTCAAAACAATCCCGCTCGGCGCTCTACGTGGTGGAGGTCGTCACGGTCGGTTTTTCACCGTTGAATACGGTCTGAGACTGTACGTTGCCAGGAAGAGATTCGCTTACGTATTCGGGTTCTACGGTATCATAGACCTGTTGGCCGTACTTCCATTTTATCTTGCGGTTCTGGGAGTTGGCCACATCGACGCTCGGGTCCTGCGCATGGTGCGGTTCCTGAGGGTGTTCAGGGTGTTGAAGTTTCTCAGATACAACCAGGCGGCCGATCGTCTGCACCGTGCGATACTGATTGCCAAGGAAGAACTCGTCCTGTTCGTAATCCTGTCCATGATACTGCTCTACGTACCGGCGTCAGGAATCTGGTACTTCGAACGGGAGATACAACCAGAGAAGTTCGGATCGGTTTTCGACGGCCTGTGGTGGGCCGTCGCAACGTTGACGACGGTTGGCTATGGCGACGTTTACCCGGTGACGCCCGGGGGCAGTTTTTTTACGTTTCTGCTCTTGATGATCGGCCTGGGCATCATCGCAATTCCTTCTGGCATCATCGCAATTCCTTCTGGCATCATCGCGTCCGCCCTGTCAAAAGCCAGACTCGAACAGGATGAGTCAGGTGGACCGGATCCCATGTCCGAATCCTGTGCCGAATGAGTTAAGGGCATACAACCGGCAAAAAAGAGCCCCTTTAAGTACGGTTACATCCCCGTGGCCTTCGGCAAGCGCTGCAGACTGTCGTCAGGCCGTTTATCTCCCCTGCCGCTATGGCCAGAGACAAGAGCCCCAAGTAAATTCGGTCGTCTTCCAGGCGATCTTCCTGTCGACATCCCATGGGACGGCGAAGGCAGCTTTGGTCCGAAGCTGATTCTCAGGTATCAAGGCCCGTTGGCCGGTCGACGCGGCCGGCGGCAAGATGTATAGCGTTGACGGCTATGTCATCATCCGATAAGATGTAGTTGATACATCCTGTAGACCATTCGTACAGGATGAATGTCAAATCTCATTCGATCGTCGCCGATACCGCATGGTATCATGCCCGTTCCCGCAGGCTGAACGTCCCGGGAGAACCGAATCGTATGAAAACGCTCATCGTCAATCAAGGGGAGGTCTCCCGGCTGCTTCCCATGCGCGACTGTATGAAAGTGATGGTCGAGGCGCTCAGAACCCTTGCCGCCGGGGACGCGGTGCAGCCGTTGCGGGACATGATGTGGCTGCCCGACCGCCGCGGCCTGATCGGCATGATGCCGGGATACCTGGGCGAGCCCGAGGCGTTGGGCATCAAGATAGTCACCGTGTATCCCGGCAACCACGGCAGTGCGTATGACTCGCACCAGGGCGTGGTGCTGTTGTTCGGATCGGAGCATGGCAACCTGCTGGCCGTTATCGACGCCAGTTCGATCACGGCGATTCGTACGGCCGCTGTCAGTGGGGTCGCGACCCAGTTGCTGGCCAATGAAGAGGCCGGTGACCTCGCCATCCTCGGCTCGGGCGTACAGGCCCGGACCCATCTGGACGCGATGCGGGTAGCGCGTGCGATCCGGCGGGTAAGAGTCTACAGCCCCAATTCCGATCATCTGCGGACCTTCGTGGAACGGGAAGCCGAACGGCAGGGCATGGAGATCGAGGCGGCGGCATCGGCCCGTGAAGCCGTAACGGGGGCCGATCTCATTTGTACCACGACATCGGCCCGTGAGCCGATCCTGATGGGCGACTGGATCAGGGCGGGCGCGCACATCAACGCGGCCGGCTCCAGCGTGGCCTTCACCCGGGAGCTCGATACGAACGCCGTGGCGCGCGCCCGGCTTTTCGTGGACCGGCGCGAATCGACCGTAAACGAAGCCGGAGATTTTCTGATCCCGCAAAAAGAAGGCGCGATAACCGAAGACCATATCCTGGGCGAACTCGGCGAGATCCTGCTCGGCCGGAACGCGGGCCGCACCGGGGCCCGGGAGATCACCCTGTTCAAGTCCCTGGGGCTGGCCGTCGAAGACGTCGCTTCAGCGCACTACATATATCACCAGGCGCTGGAACGGGGCATGGGCACCAGCGTGGAGTTCGGCGGAGACCGCTACATCGCGCCTTGAGGGTCCGATGTAACGCCATGGTAGCATCGTTCCCCGACTGCCTGGTTCTGTTTCGCATCCCAGCCGGAAAAGGACACGATGACCGGTCACACGTTCCCGCTCGTCGAAGTAGCGGGAAGCTCCTATGAAATGGGCTACCAGCACGGCGCGCAGGCAGGGCGTCTGGTACGACGCTATCTGCTGTGGATCGAAAGATTGACGGACAAGTCCCGCGACGTGCTATGCCGCAATGCGATGAACTTCTGGCCGTTGTTTGAGGCCCTCAGCCCTGCCTTTGCCGAAGAAGTAAAGGGTTTGGCCGCCGGCGCGGAGATCAGCCTGGAAGAAGCGGTCCTGTGCCAGGCCCGCGCCGAGGCGGCGCAGATGCCGGACGGAGCCTGTACGGCCTTTACATTGACGCGGACGGCCACGGCCGATGGGCGGACGCTGGCCGGGCAGAACCAGGATCTCGAACCGGAATACGCCGACGTAGCGATTCTTCTGCGTGTCAAACCCGGCGACGGACGCCCGCGGGCGATGATGTTCACTTTCGCCGGTCAGCTGGGATATTCCGGGATGAACGAATACGGCGTGGCCCATTTCGCCAATGCGCTGTATGACTACGCCTGGAAGCCGGAGCTTCCGCATTACCCGCTCAAACGCCTGATGCTCGAGCAACGGACGATCGAAGACTGTATCGAATTGCTGGCCAGGCACCGGACCTGCTCGGCCGCCAACGTAATGTTATGCGATGGGCATGGGAACATCGGTGCGGTGGAGGTACGGCCCGAGGGAATCGCCCAGTTCCGGGATAAGCATCCGGACGCCTGTCTACACGCCAACCATTACCTGACTCCGGAGTTTGCCGGCCATGAAACCGGCTTTCTGCGCGATTCCTGTCCGCGCCTGGACCGGATGCAGGTTCTGGTGCAGCAACATTGGGGTACCATCACCGTAGACACGATCAAACAGATGCTGGCCGATCACGAGAACGATCCCGGTGGAATCTGCCGGCACGGAGCGGTCCGGATGCACTCAATCTCCGGCTATATCGCGGAACCCGAAAAACGGTTGTTCCATGTGCGCCGCGGGCACGGCTGTCTGGGTTCGTGGGCGACGTACGAGGTATGAAATCGGTCGCAGTTGCTGTGATCTGCATTGCCGCTCTCTTACCGAGTGCTTTAACGACCCCCGGTACGATTGAGGTGTGCAAGGCAATACCTTGATTCGAGGAGCATGACATATGACGAGCCCGCTGCTGGGCCTTACGGCAAAACTCGTTTCGATTGACTCGACGAACCCCGCGCTGTCCCCGGCCGGCGCGGGCGAAGCGGAAATCGCCGCCTTCGTCGCAGACTGGTGTCGAGATCAGACCCCCGACGTTCGAATCATAGATGCCGATGGACGTCCAAGCGTGGTTGCAATCGCGCGGGGTACGGGGGGCGGACGCTCGATCATCCTGAATGGCCACCTCGATACAGTCGGCGTCGAAGGCATGGCCGATCCGTTCCAACCGAGGGTCGAAGGTGGAAGAATGTACGGACGCGGCTCGATAGATATGAAAGCGTCGGTCGCCGCGATGATGGTTACATTGGCAAGAGCGCGAAGCATGCGGCTTAGAGGGGATGTCGTCATGACGGCGGTCGCCGACGAAGAGGCTTTCAGTGTGGGCACCAGCGCCGTTCTGGACGCCGGCGTGACGGCCGACGCCGCCATCGTGACGGAACCCACGAGTGGGGACGTCGTCGTCGCGCATAAGGGATTCGCCTGGGCGGATGTCATCGCGCGGGGCCGCGCCGCTCATGGTTCTCTGCCGGCCGAGGGAATCGATGCCATCACGAAAATGGGCGGGTTTCTTAAAGGGCTCGAGGACCTTCAGGCGGAGCTGGCAACACAACCGGGCGATCCGATGCTCGGACCGGGATCGGTTCATGCTTCGACGATCAACGGTGGGCGTGAAATGTCAAGTTATCCCGCGACCTGCCACCTGGGTGTGGAAAGGCGTACGATTCCGGGCGAGACCGCCCAGGGGTTTGTTGCGGAACTGGAAGGAATCGCCGAACGATGCCGCCAGGCTGATCCAGACTTCCGGGCCGAGATCAATCTGACTTTCGATCGGCAGGCGGTTTCAATTG
>JAPOYX010000245.1:0-12993 GCA_026706345.1 Gemmatimonadota bacterium
GATAGATAGAACGCGGATACGCGATCTCCTCTTCCCCTCACGAAATTCCCAATGGCCCTGAGAGCGTGGCTGCCCGCGAAGTCTCCCGTGACGGGTATGATGGCGTTGCGCGCCTGCATGTCCCGGATGAACCGGTAGTCCGCGTCCGAAGCCAGGAAATTGCCATGGGCACCCGCGAGGTCCCGGCCCAGCAGGAATGTCCTGTAGGTAATAAAGGAGATTCCGCGGTCTCCGTCCGACCGGTACTCCCATCTCAGGTCCAGGTGCCGTTCAAAAAAAGCGCGATACAATTCGGATACGCGCCGGATCTCATCGCCGCTCAACGCGACCCTGAAAGTACCTATCTGCGCCTGAATGCGTTCCAGGTTGCGACGGAATTGAACTTCGTCGCCGTCCGTGCGGTCGAAATACGTCACCAGTTCTTCGATCGCGGGCGTCACGGCGTTGAATCCGGCGTTTGAAACGGGCTTGCTGAAGAGGATGGAAAGGAATTCGGCACGCGATTCCGCCAGGGAGAAAATAGCCTTATAAAGCAGGTGCTCGATGAGGTTGTCCCGGCGGATATCGAGTATGAAGGCGTACCGGGGCCGGATCTGCGCAATGTAGGTGAAGTTCTGGTCGGGCCCCACGCCAATGTAGACTCCGTCCTCGACGCCAAGCCGGCTGAGCGTCTGCTTGACGTGGAGATAACCCGCCTCGTTTGAAACGATGTTGTCGCTGTCGAAATACCCGCCGGGTTCGGAGAGGGTATCCACCAGGGACGCGAAACGTTCCGCAGAGAAGGCGACGGGGGGATCCGCCCCCTCCGGATTTCCGCACCCTGTGCTCGAGAGGAGCATGGCGGCGAGAACAGCCAGCCTCGTTTTCCATATGGACATGAACTCAAACCCCCGGGCGTCCCGGCAGTATGCCTGCGCGATGCAACCGTCCTTTCTGCTGTATCTACTATAGCACGGATCCGGGTGGATTCAAAGTTGTTTATAGACGACGTATCCTGTTCAGACATCCATCCATTTGCCCCGGTCCAGCGACCGGTATTGTATCGCTTCGCCCACGTGCTCCGCGTTGATCTCTTCCCTGCCGGCCAGGTCGCCTATCGTTCTGGCGACCTTCAGGATTCGATCGTACGCCCTCGCGGACAAACCCAGGCGGGCGATCGCGTTTCGCAGCAGTTTGTGGGCCCTGGTATCCATCCTGCAGTAGCGACGCAGATCCCGGGGGATCATGTGCGCATTGCCGAAGGCTCCGACATGATCAGAAAACCGCCGCAACTGGCGCACTCTGGCCTGGTTTACCCGTTCCCGGATAAGAATTGAGGATTCACCGCGGGTGCCGTTGCTCAAGGTCCTGTACGGTACCGGGGGCACCTCGATGTGCAGATCGATCCGGTCGAGCAGCGGTCCCGAAACCCGCGCCATGTACCGTTGTATCTGAGTAGGCAGGCAAGTGCACTCGTGCCCGGGATCACCGAAGTATCCGCATGGACATGGATTCATTGCAGCGACGAGGGTAAACCGCGAGGGATAGGTCACGGACCGGGAAGCGCGCGCCAGGGTGACCTTCCCCTCTTCGAGGGGTTGCCTCAACAACTCGACCACGTGCCTTCTGAATTCGGGCAGTTCATCCAGAAACAGCACGCCGTTGTGGGCGAGCGGCACCTCGCCAGGTTTCGGATTGCGTCCGCCGCCGATCAGTCCCGCTTCGGTGATGGTATGATGCGGCGCGCGATAGGGCCTGGATGTGACCAAGGGGGCAAAGGACGGTATCTTGCCCGCCACGCTATGGATCTTGGTGGTCTCCAACGCCTCTTCCAGGGTGAAATCGGGGAGTATGGACGGCACGCAGCGGGCGAGCATGGTTTTCCCCGATCCCGGTGGGCCGATGAGCAGCAGGTTGTGCGATCCCGCGGCGGCCACTTCAATGGCCCGTTTCACATGATCCTGGCCCTTGACTTCGGCAAAATCGAAGGGGTACTCCACGTTGGACGGGAGGAGTCGATCCGTATCGTTCCTGAACCGACTGAAACCCTCCCGGCCCTGAAGGAAACGGACCGCGGACGCCAAAGACGGCACGCCGTACACGTCGATGTCCCTGGCCATCGCGGCCTCCTCCGCGTTCTCCCGGGGAACGATCAACCGGCGCACGCCCAGGCGCTGCGCGGCCAGGGCAATGGGCAGCGCGCCTCTGACCGGGCGGAGGGCGCCGTTCAACGACAACTCGCCCAGCAGGGCAGTATCTTCGAGGGACTGGACCGGTAACTGCGCCGACGCCGCGAGTATGCCCACGGCGATGGGAAGATCGAAGGATGTACCCGCCTTTCGCACGTCCGCGGGCGCGAGGTTGATGGTGATCCGGCGGTACGGATAGGTAAAACCGGACTGTTTGATTGCCGCCACAACGCGGTCCTTGCTCTCCCGCACGGCGCTGTCCGGCAGCCCGACCGTGGAAAAGTGCGGGAGGCCGTTCGAGATATGGGTTTCCACGACCACGCGAATGGCGTCGATGCCGTGCACGGCGCCGCTTGAAACACGCGATAGCAAACTGGCCCCCTTCCAGCGCAACTGACGTCCCCGTCTGACCGGCAGACAAATCCGCGCCTGCAATCTCTGTCTTTACGCTTCTTTCAGTCGGTGAGAAGGGATTGAATCTCGTATCCTGCCGCAATCGAGACTATTACTGATTTCTGTTGCCACAGAGTCGCGGATCACATATACTAACAGACTGGTTTCTCGGCGAGGCTGATCTCTTGTCCACGATCAAAGACAATCTGGCCCGGGTCTACGACCGTATATCCAGGGCCGCCGAACGAGCCGGCCGCGAGGCCTCATCCATTCACCTCATTGCGGTGTCGAAGACCAAGCCCCTGCCGATGATCGAAGAAGCTCGGCGGGCCGGTGTCACGGATTTTGGTGAAAACAGGGTGCAGGAGGCCCTTGAGAAAATCCGCGCGGACGACGGAGCGACGTGGCACCTGATCGGCCCATTGCAGCGGAACAAGGCAAAGTTCGCCGCGCGGGCTTTCGACATGATTCATTCCGTCGACCGCCTTTCGCTCGGTCGGGAACTTGACCGCCGGCTGCAGGCCGCCGGAAGGATCATGCCCGTGTTGATCCAGGTCAACACCTCGTCGGAGGAAACCAAGATGGGCGTTGAACCGGACCGCGCCCTGGAACTCGCGGAGCAGTTGTCGACCCTTTCCGGACTGTCCGTCAGGGGACTGATGACGATTCCGGCGTTCACGGCCGATCCGGAGGATGCCCGGCCTGCGTTCAGGCTGCTTAGGGAAACGCGAGACCGCATCGCGTCCGCCGGTATTACGGGCGTTGGCATGAACGTACTTTCCATGGGCATGTCTCACGACTTCGAGGTAGCCATAGAAGAAGGCGCGGACATGATACGGGTGGGAACGGCCATATTCGGCGCACGCCGGGCGTGACGCGCCACCGGGGCGAACCCGCCGCCGGATTGGGTGGTTGAGCGAGATTCCATATGGGACTGATCGAGTTTATCATAAACATCTACATGCTGGCCTTCGGTCTTCGACTGTTCATGCCGGCCGCAAGCCCCTTCAGCGAGAATCCGATTCAGCGGGGTCTCTACACGGCGACAGAGCCGGTGTTGCGCCCCATTCGCCAGGTCGTCATGCGTGGCGAACCCCGTTTCGACTGGTCGCCCGTGTTTGCCATAATCGCCCTCGTGATCGTGCGGGGATTCCTCGTGACGGTCATCATGGGCGTCCCCATATCCGCCTCCATGGCTTCCGGATTGCTGGATGTGTTCGATTTTGTGGCGCGTGTGCTCGCCATCCTGTTCCTCGGCGCCTTTTTCATCTCTATCGAGTCTCCATTCGCCTTCAGCCAGTCCGGCCATATGATGCACAACATAGCCCACTTCTTCCTTGCCCCCATCCGCCGCGTCACTGGCTACCAGATAGGCCGGCCGGACGTTTCCGCGCTGCTGGGCATCGTACTGCTGGGTGTTTTGCATGGCCTCGTACTGTATCAGGCGAGCGCGCTGGTTGCGCAGGCGGACGATTCCGCGGCGGGCACGATCCTCGAGAGTATCGTCTACCTGATCGACTTCATATTCGACGTGCTCTTTATCGTGATACTCGTCCGCGCCGTGCTCTCGTTCTTCAACCCGGACACGGGCAACGCGCTCTTTCAAATGCTCATCCTGTACAGCGATCCCATTCTGGCGCCGATACGCAGAATAATGCCGACTACGTACGGAATCGATTTTTCGCCGCTGATCGCTATTCTGATACTCAGGTTTATCCAGGTAAGTCTCCTGCCCCTGTTGCTTCGGCTCTGACGGGAGTGCGAACCAGAAAAGAGGTGAATGCATGGACATCAGTCCGGAGGAAATACGGAGTCGGAAATTCAAATTGCGTTGGGTCAGCGGCTATGACATGGATGAAGTGGAGGCGTTTCTGAACACGGCCGCCAGCGCCTTTGAAACGCTGGTCAAAGAAAATGAATCCCTGCGTGGCAAGTTGGCGGAGATGGACGGCGAGCTAACCGATATCGGACGGAGGCGGAAGCTGCTCGAAGACGCGCTGGTGTCCGCGCAGCGGGTCATACACGACATGAAGGCCAACGCCATGAAAGAAGCGGAAAACGTGCTGAAGGAAGCGGAAAACCAGGCGGACCGGTGGATAGCCGACGCAAACAGCCAAGTCTCCGAAATCAAGCGGGAACTCAGGGAACTCACCTCTTTAAGAAAGGACTACGAGGTTAAATTCAGGTTTCTGCTGGAGTCCCACAAGGAACAACTTGAGGCTATGCGAAGCACGGAGAACGAAAACGGGCAGAAATCGACCCTGGATCTCGCGCCGTAGTCCCGGACCAGACTGAATCCGGGTGTCGACTCGATTACCGCAGTCAGCATGGCCGGCACAGCCAGGTCGGCCAGCCCCGTGCACCAAGATGACGTACGACCGAATTTCGATGATGGCGAGCAGGGTGGGCGACCGCCTGCGGGGAAACAGGATCGTCGGCCTGATGCTTCCGCGTGGATCTTCGCCCGTGTTGCCCTGGGAGGCGATGGATTCCTCCCCGTCCTGGACACCCTTCGAAACGGTGTACCAGGCCGGGGCGGCACTGCTGCCTTCCTTTGGAAGCGATCCGGACCCGGAACGCAGAATCGATGCGGTGCGGGTTCTGCGGATGTTGCGCGCCGAGGCCCTGGTCATAGTGGTTGGATGTGACGCACTGACGGATAGGCTGGAAGCCGGTACTTTCGTCATCATTGACGATCATGTCAATTGCACCGGCGAGAATCCGCTTCGGGGACCGAACGACGAACGACTGGGCCTGAGGTATCCTGACATGAGCGAGCCCTATGACGCGCGCTGGACGTTCAGCCTGCAACGGGGCGCCGCGTCGATGGGACTTGATTTGCAGCGCGTGGTGTACGGACGGGTCGGCCGGACCGGGGATAAACCGGACACGTGTATGCAGGCGGGGATCGATGTGGTCGGCGAAGGTCTGGTGGATGAAGTGATCGCGGCCGTACACTGCTGTTTGCCGGTGGCCGCGGTGGGTGTCGTTGAAAAGGGTTGGCCGGGCGACGGAAATGCCTTATGTTCGTCGATGCCCGCGCGAAGCGGGGATTACGGACGGGTGGCGGAACTCATCAATCAATGTCTTCTTTGTCGTGGAGGTATGGATGACGGGTGAAGATCTGAAGCGATTCGAAAAACTCCTGCTCGAGAAGCGTGAAACGCTGTTGCACGAGTTGGGTTATTTCGGAGACAAGACGATTAACTCCGCGGCACGCGATGTCGCGGGAAGCTATCCGTTTTCGGAACACCCGGCAGACCAGGGTACCGAATCCATGGAGCAGGAACAGGCCTATGACCTCGCTTCGCGGGAGGGCAGATTCCTGTTTCATATCGACGAGGCCCTGGAACGAATCAAGAACGGCGCCTACGGTCGCTGCTACGTATGTAACGGTGAAATCGGCAAGGCACGGCTCGAGGCCGTACCCCACGCCCGCATGTGCATCGAATGTAAATCCAAGGAAGAACGAGGACTGATTTAACATCTCCGGACAGCACGCATTGGCAAAACCGGTCATCGTCTGCGCCGGGATCGTGATCCTGGACCAGCTTACGAAGATCGCCGTTCAGCAGTGGATGACGCTGTACCAGTCCTATCCCCTCATCGGGGATGTGGTTCAGTTTACGTATATTCGCAACCCCGGGGCGGCTTTCGGGATCACTTTCGGCGGGCGCTGGCTTTACCTGGTCCTCTCGATCGTCGCGTGCGCCGTGATGATCTATTATCTCGCCCGGCTTCCCGTTGCCGAGCGGCGGGGCCGGTACGCCATCATGACCGTACTTGGAGGCGCCCTGGGGAACCTGATCGATCGCGCGCTTTACGGTGAGGTCACGGATTTCATCGATATCGGAGCGGGAGCCTACCGATGGCCCATTTTCAACGTCGCGGATTCCGCCGTAACCATCGGAATCATCCTGCTCTTCACCCGGCTGTCCGCCATAAACCGGATCCTGAACGATGAAGCGCCTTCCGGATGAACGGGAGGGATCCTTCGTCGAAACCGTGGTGCCGTCCGATCAATCTCTGAGGCGCCTGGACCAGTATCTGTCGGAAACAGACCTCCCGGTGACGAGGTCCAGAATCCAGCGTTGGATACGGGACGGTGGAGTTTCGGTTAACTCGGTTGTCGTCAGAAAATGTGGTCACAAGGTGGCCGAAGGCGATATCGTCACCGTGACGGTACCCGGGGTCGCCCCCTCCCGCGCCGAACCGGAATCCATTCCGCTGGATATCATTTTTGAAGACGATGCGCTCGTCGTGGTAAACAAGGCGGCGGGAATGGTCGTGCACCCCGCAGCCGGCCACGCGAGATCGACGCTGGTAAACGCGCTTCTGCACCACTGCAAATGCCTGAAGCAATTTGAAGATCCAATCCGGCCGGGCATTGTGCATCGATTGGACAAGGATACGTCCGGCCTGATGATCGTGGCGAAACGCGAAGACGCCCATGCGCTGCTTTCACGCCAGTTGGCCGAACGCCGTGTCCGGCGCGGATATACCGGCCTGGTCTGGGGTTGTCCCGCGGAATCATCGGGTACGGTCGACGCACCGATAGGGCGGCATCCCCGGCACAGACAGCGGATGGCCGTAGTCGAAACGGATCGAGGCCGCCGGGCCGTCACGCATTTCAGAGTGCGCAGCGTAATGGAGGACGGGACGCTGCTGTCCCTGGACCTGGAAACCGGGCGCATCAGATCAGGGTCCACCTGGCCCATTTGGGCCATCCCATCATTGGAGATCCTGTTTACGGTGGACGGGTCAAGCGGCTGGCCAGAATCGTGCCCCAACGCCGCCCCAGGTTGAGAATGATGCTGGATGTCATGCGGCGGCAGGCGCTGCATGCGTCCGAACTGGAGTTTATCCATCCTTACTCGGGTCGGAACCATTCCTTCCAGGCGCCCGTACCCGACGATATGCGACAGGCAGTCGCCTTACTATCCGGCAGCAATTGAGCGTTTCTCCCTGTCCAAACGGGTGGGAACAATCCGGAGACCGTCCGCGGATGCGGACACCAGGCCCTGAATATCATGCTGGAATCGTCAGTAGCAGAGACACGCTCGGATATCCTGTGGCACCGTGTGGTCGAGGGGCTGACCCGAATGACGGCCGCAACGGGAGAAACCGACCTGTCCGCCGCCATAGAAGAGATTACCCTGGAGTTGTCCGGCGCGGAGTCATGCCGTTTCTTCATGGTGGACTGTGTATCGAATCATATCGTCTTCGAAACCTCCAGTTGCGGATTCGTCCATCCCGTAGCATCCGCGGAGGTCGAGGCGTTGCTGGCCTGGCTGCGCTCTCAACCCAGCACGCGCCTGATCGACGAACCGGGCGAAATGGAATGGCCCGTAAGCATCCTGGACGGCCAGGAACCCCTGGCCGGACAAGCCGTACTGTTCCATCACCAGATCGATGACCGGTTCCACTGCGTAATGCTTGCGACCACGGCCCCGGATCAGACTGCATTCAACCCCGAACGCCTGGAAGTGACCATTTCCCTGGCGCGACACGCGGGTTATACCGTTGCGCGGCTCTTGCACTTCAGGCTGGCCAGGCAGGAAATGCTGCATCGCACCGCGCTGTACGAAGTGGGCAAGAAGATCAGCAGTTCGCTGGACCTGAACGAGGTATTGAATCTGATCATCGACGCGTTGCATACCGTCGTACCCTATGACGCGGCGGCCATCGTTTTGCTGGACGAAGACCGGAACGCGGTTGTCGAACGGACTGTCCGGGGGTATGCGTCCGACCGGGACGCGATCAACCTCGAGATGGGCGAGGGCATCAGCGGTTCCGCGGCCGAGACAGGCAAGGCGATCATCGTGCCTGACGTGTCCCGGGACGATCGGTATGTGCAACACCGGCCGGAGACGAAGTCGGAAATGGCCGTTCCCATGCTTTCCGGCGGCCAGGTCATCGGAGTCTTCAACATTGAAAACGACCGGGTGAACGCCTACAACGAGGAAGCCCAGTCCCTGCTGGAAGCTTTTGCCTCGCAGGCGAGCATCGCCATACAGAATGCGCGTCTGTTCGACGACGCCCGGCGAAGCAGGCTGCTGGACCGGGAGCTGGAGGTCGCCGGTGAAATTCAGCGCGCCCTGTTGCCGCGCGCCGTGCCCGAGGTGCCCGGACTGTCCCTGGCGGTATACAGCGAACCGAGCAGGGAAGTCGGCGGCGACTTCTACGACTTCATCCCCTTTTCCGACAAGCAGTTGGGCGTGGCCGTGGGCGACGTGGTCGGCAAGGGCATACCCGCCGCGCTGACCATGGCTTCGCTTTACACTTCTTTCCACGAATATGCCAATTACTATGTATACCTTCCGAGCTACGTGATCGGCCACGTGAACGAGGTGTTGTACGAGGTCACCTCCGCCGATCGGTTTGCGACCCTGTTCTACGGCATAGCGAACATGCAGGAAATGACCTTTGTGTACTGCAATGCCGGCCATCCGCCTCCCCTGTTGTGCCGGAGATCCGGTGAGACGGTCAACCTGTACACAGGAGGCCTGATCGTGGGTTCCTTCGAGGACGCGAGTTTCGAGGACGGGCGCGTGTACTTAAGCGAAGGCGACGTCGTGGTCCTGTACTCGGATGGCCTCATCGAGAAATCCAACGAGGACGACGAGATATTCGGTATCAACCGGCTCGAACAGGCGATTAAAGACTGCCATGCCTGTCCGGTCGAGGAGATCAGGGATCACGTGATCGACGTGTGGCGGGCCTTCGTAGGCAACGGACGCCAGGACGATGACACGACCATGATTGTGGTCAAGCGGGAGTATTAGTTTACAGATGAGCGGGCAGGGGCATGTCCTGCCATCGCTTTTCACGCGTCAGGAACCTTGGAGGAAAGGGAATGGGCGTTCGTATAGGTTTTATCGGAACGGGTGGTATCGCGGGCATGCACCTGGGGCTCCTGCCCGAAATCGATCGGGCGGAACTCGTGGCGTTTTCAGATATCCTGATCGACCGGGCCCGGGCCGCGGCGGACCGCTGCGGCGGGCGCGCCTACGCCGACTACCGTGAAATGCTGGACAGAGAACAGCTGGACGCCGTGTACGTATGCCTCCCGCCCTTTGCCCACGGCGACCCGGAATTCGCCGTGCTGGACCGCAATCTCCACCTGTTCGTCGAGAAGCCTCAGGCGCTGGACGTGGAAACCGCGCGGAGCATCGCGGAAAAAGTCGAAGAAACCGGCGTCCTGTCCTGCGTCGGGTACAACTGGCGTTACCTGGACGTGACGCAAAAGGCGCGGGAACTGCTGGCCGGCGTGCGTCCGGCCCTGGCCCTCGGCTACTGGATCGGCAACACGCCGGGGTCGCCATGGTGGCGCGTGAAGTCCAAGTCGGGCGGCCAGATCGTGGAACAGACCACGCACGTGTACGACTGCGCGCGATACCTCATGGGTGAAGTCGTCAGCGTTTACGCGGCCGGAACGAAGGGGCGGATGGAAGATCTGCCCAATTACGACGTGGAGGACGCCAGCACCGTATCCCTTACGTTTGAGAACGGCGCCGTGGCGACGATACTCTCTTCCTGTGTCGCCGAACAGGGGTATGGGACGGCCCTGGAGGTCATAGCCCGCGGTCTGACCGTGAAGATCGGCGGAGGAAGCCTGAAGGTCGTACGCGAAGACGAAACAGTGCGGTATCCGGGCCGAAACAACCCCTACCAGCTCGAGAACGAACTCTTCCTGCAGGCGATCGAAGAAGGAAGCCCGTCGCTGATCCGGTCGGCTTACGGCGACGTGGTCAACAGTCTCGCCGTCACCCTGGCTGCGAACGAATCCATGGAGACGGGCGAGGTCGTCCGGCTCGGGTAGATCGTGCAGGTAACGCCCGGATTGCCGGCGTCACCCTTGGTTAGATCGTGCCGGAAACGCCCGGACTGCCGGCCGTTTACCCCAGGTAGCGCCTGAGGTTGTCGAGCCCGATGCGAACGCCATCGACGGGATGCTCGAGGCCTTCGAACTCGATGGAAAGCACGCCATCGTAACCGTGCCGAGAAAGGACGTGCAGGCAGGACGCCACGGGCACTTCGCCATGGCCGACGATGGCGCCCTTGAGATAGTTGCCTCCCCGCGTCCGGAACCAGCCCTCACCCGGGTCGGGCGCCGTGCCCGGCTGGGTGTGGAAGTCCTTGGCGTGGACGTGAAAGGCGTATGGAATCAGGCGGCCCACGGCAGTGTCCGGCGATTCATCCACGCACAGGAAGTTGCCCATGTCGATAAGTACGCCGAAGTTCTCGTGATTCACGCCATTGACCAGTTTTTCCACCCGTTCGCTGTCCTGGCAGAACAACCCGTGATTCTCCACCATGGTCCGGACGCCCAGATCCGCCGCGAACTCCGTCACGGCCCGGATCGCCGGAACGAGGATGGGCAGCGCGTCGTCGAATGAGCGTCCGCCGGGATGGCCGTTTGTAAATCCCCGTGTGGCATCGTGGCGCATGCCGGGCGCGCCGAGCAGATGAGCGATACGCACCTCGTCCTTCACCCGTTCCACCTCGTCCTTCCAGTTTCCGCCGCTTCCGTTGATGAAATCCGCACCGACCGTGTAATTGGCTATGGGGAGACCGGCCTCATGGCAGGCCGCGCGCACGTCCGGGGCGTATCGTTCGAATGCCTGCCCCCCGGGCGGGTGCAGCGAGGAAAACTCGATCACGTCATATCCTAGCTCCGCCGTCTTCCGGATCGCGTCGAATTCCGTCATCTCGCCGCTGCGTATCAGCCTGCTGTAGCTGTAAGAACTTACCCCGATCTGCATGGTACGCCTCTGAATTGCAGTAGTCCGGTCCCTTTGGGGTTGGGTATGCGGCAGTCCGCCGGTCAACAGACGGCCCGGCGGCTCACGATGCGGAAACCGCGGGATGGAGGACGGTATGCTCGAAGTCGGCGAGGACTTCCGACACCTCCGGCGCGTCGGGGAAGAACGAAAGAATGCGCAGCAGCACGTCGTCCAGCATGATATCGGGACAGGAAGCCCCGCAGGTCAGGATGACATCGACGGGCCGGGTGGCCGGGAGCCAGTCGATGGTCGCTACGATCGACCTGGTCTCGAGGTCGAAGTGGCGGATCTGTCTATCCGACAGGATGTCTTTGCTGCTGTTGATGAAAAAGGTGCTGATCGTCTTTTCGCAGAGCTCCACCAGGTGGGAAGTGTTGGAGGAGTTGTAACCGCCGACCACGAGGGCCACATCCGCCCCCCGTTCGATCATGGCGTAGGTGGCGTTCTGATTCTCGTTGCTCGCGTAGCACAGCGTATCCGAGGTGTCGGCAAAATGGTCGGCGATGCGCTCGGCGCCGTACCGCTCCTCCAGCGCCTCTTTGATCAGCCGCGCGATCTCGTGGGTCTCGCTGGCGAGCATGGTGGTCTGGTTGATCACGCCCACGCGGTTCAGATGGAGCGCGGGATCGAACCCCTCGGAGCAGTTTTCGCCAAACACCTCGTAGAACCGTTCCCGGCTTTGCCTGCCCGTAATGATATCGGCTAGTAAGAGGGTTTCTTCCCGGTCCCGGACCACTACGGTCGGGGCCTGCTGGACACTGTGGGAAAAGGTCGCCCGCGTCTCTTCGTGCCGGGGTTTCCCGTGAATGACGACCGTGAATCCCTGCTGGCCGATCTGCCCGCCCCGGGTCCAGACTTTCTCGACGAAGGGGCAGGTCGTGTCGTAGGTACAGAAGTCGATTCCCCGGCGGGTCAGCATCTCCTTGATTTCCACCGTGGTGCCAAAGGCGGGAACGACGACCAGATCGTCCGGGATCAGTTCATCCCACGGTATGAGTTGCTCGCCCAGCGTAGTGTGAATAAACTGAATGCCGCGGGCTTTGAGGTCGGTATTGACGTTAGGGTTGTGGATCATCTCGCTGAGCAGAAAGATCCGCTTGTCCGGGTTTTCCTCCAGCGTCTTGTAGACGATCTCGATGGCGTTTTCCACGCCGTAGCAGAACCCGAAGTGCCGGGCGAAAATGAACCGGACGCTGCCGAAATCCAATATGGAGGGCGCCAGGTTCTTCTTCTTGGGATCGACCAGCCGCCGTCCCTGCTTGATCCGGGAGGTGATCTCGCTCTTGTAGTAACTGGGGATGTCGAACTGGCGTGCCATCGCTAAGCCCTTGTGGATATGGTCTTTACCGGTACTCTAATCTAACACGGAGAACCCGGCGGGGCAACTGTTTTGGCTTTCGGGGCTAAATGCGGTGCGCGAGGGTCTCGTCGATATGCTTTTTCAGATATACCGTGAAGGGGGTGCCCCCGGTGCCGACATGCCCCTTGTTCTCTTGCTGTCCGGGTTTGAGCACGTACAGCGCAGCGTACTCGATATGCAGCCGCCGGAATTCGTACAGGGCTTCCACCGCGGCGTTGTAGGCGCCCTGTAATCCCGGCAGTTCGTTCCCGCGCCGCAGGACAAGCTCCCGGGCGGACGGTCCGCG
>JAPOYX010000245.1:13012-16120 GCA_026706345.1 Gemmatimonadota bacterium
AACAGCGGTCCTGCACGGGCATGTAGTCGCGCATTTCCATCAGGTATGCCCGCATTTCATCATAACCGTGCTCAATCCCGAGAAAACCGTCCACGGCGTAAATGACGGCGCTCTGCGCCCCGGTTTCGCCGCGGAACTGCCGGGGCCTGCCCCCATAGGCTTCCACGCCCGTATATACCATGCCGTCGGGCAACTCGGGGTTGTTCTTCCAGCCGAACATGTACGGCCTGATCCGGTGGTAGTACGTATTCGGATCGCATCGTTCCGTCATCCGCTCCAGGATCGCCCGCATTTCGTGGAGGGTATCGGTCACGGTCTCCAGGCATCGGATTGCCGCCTCCGTCTCCCCCCGGGACACCGATTCCTGGCCGGGGATCAGCACGGCGAGCGCGCGGCCCGCGACGGCCTCGATATGCACGTGGATGGTGACGAACCATTCTTCGTCCATGCCGCCGAAGAAATTCTGGATCATATGGAGATTGCCGACCTCAACAGGACCCTGGCGGTCAAATCGGCGCCAGTTGAACATGACCTGGGAGGCGTAGGTCAGCATGGGTGGACGGCCGAGCCGGCAGGCCACGCCGTACCACGCCAGGGCCAGGTTCCTGGGGATGGCAGTGGCCACGGGGTGATCGGGGGCGAAAACGTACATGTTGGCCAGGAAGGACAGCAGGCTCATAGCCCGTTCATGCTCGGCAAGCGTATCCAGCCGGTCCAGTGGAAACGGAGGCAGGTCCTCCACGACGGGGCGGATATGCCGCGACAGGGCCAGTTTGGGCAGCGCGTCACCGGTCTGCTCCCAGTCTTTGAAGGGCTCGGACAGTCGCGTGAGCGGGTCCTCGGGAGGAAGAAAGCCGTGGGTAAAGTCGCGCGCGCCGGGAGACATTAAAGGGGCATAGAGGGGATCTGCCCTTTCCTGTGTCATGGGAGACCCTCCGGATATCCGTCCCGCCGAGCGCTCCGGCCGGATCGTCAGGCCGTGACTGGAAATCCTCGGCGTTCGAATCGTCAGGCCGTGATCTGGAAATCCTCAGCGGCCGGATCGTACTCGTCGAACAGGTCTTTCTTATGGTAATCCGCGGGAATGTCCCGGTAGACCTCGAAGGGCGGATCGGCCTTGAACCGGTTGGGGTCGATCATTCCGGCCACCTCGCCGTCCCGGACATGGTAAACGTCCACTTCGTCGATCGAGGGCGGACAGAGCCCCCGTTCGATCCCGACCTGAAGATACACCAGGTTCGTCGGTTCGAAACCCATGAGGTGGGCGGCCACGAGATCCACCGCGGCCATGGACTGCCCGGCGACGACCAGGCCGGAAGGGAAATTCCGGCCCTGGTAAAAGGCGTTGCCGTCCCGTCCCACAATACCCTCCACCACGTTGAAATCGGGTTGGCAGGCCAGGTAGACGTCCCAGTGCATATGCGCAATGGTCCGCTGCCAGGCTTCATGGTCCTCGACGCGCATCCATTCCCTTCCCTGCTTTCGCCTCTCGTCACGCCCGAACGTGGCGCGCCACGCGTCGGAGCAAAGGTGCCGTTCCGTGACCGGAATCATGACGCCCTGCTGGTTCTTGCCGCACAATGTGACCACGCCCAGGTTGTGGGTCTTCAGCTTGGGCACATTGATGTAGAACACGTTGTCCGCGGCGGCCCACCGGGAGATCCCGATGTTGTGGAGCTGTACCGTGTTCCCGGGCGTGACGCGCCCGTTGCCGTACTCCGCCAGTTCCAGCAGCCGCACCCGCTTTTCGCGCGCCATTTCCGTGTATCCGCTGCGCGCCCAGGCCAGATCACGCTGGGCCTGGGAGGTCAGCCTGCTTGTCGCTTCACCAACGTACACCCCGTCAACCGGTACCCCCGCGTCCTCCACGAAATAGTCGATGAGTCCTGCTACGAAGTCCGGATGGGTGACGATGCCGCTGTTTCGGGGAGCGCCGGCCGTGACGTTGGGTTTCATCATCACGGCCCGGTTTCCGGGATCGACGTTCAATGCGCGCAGCATTTCACGGCCCGGGTCCGCGAAGGCCGCTTCGTTCAACGCTTCTTCGCCGGCCAATCGGTTCTTCAGGATGTACACGTCGGGTTTGGACATCTTCGCATCCTCTATGCGCTAATGATCAGGCTCGCGTTTTCGTAACCAACCTGCGCTAATGATCAACCCGCGTTTTCGTATCGACACCTTGGATCTATCCGATTCAGACCCTCCGATTCATATCCACCAGTTCAGGGCCGCCTCGCTCAAGCCCACCGGCTCATGGTGACTTTCTGCCGCGTATAGAAGGCAAAGCCTTCCTTGCCTTGGACGTGCAGGTCGCCGTAGAAGGAGCCGTTCCATCCCGAAAACGGAAAGAACGCCATGGGCGCCGGCACGCCGACGTTGATGCCGACCATGCCCGCGCTCACTTTGTGCCTGAAGTTCCTGGCGGCCTTACCGTCGCCCGTGAACAGGACGGCGGCGTTGCCGAAACCGCTCTGGTTGCAGGCTTTAATGCCTTCGTCCAGGCTGTCGGTGCGTATCACGGACAGCACCGGACCGAAGATCTCTTCGCGGACGATTTTCATACCCGTGGCCGCGCCGTCGAATATCGTGGGCCCCAGGTAGAATCCGTCCGGTGTTTCCGGCACGGCGACTCCCCGGCCGTCCCGGTAGAGCGAGGCGCCGTCCGATAGGCCGGACGCGATGTAGCCGTGGACCTTGTCCAGGTGCTGGCGGGTGACGACCGGCCCCATGTCCACCTCAGGATTGCGATCCGTCGGACCGACTTTCATCCCGTCCAGCGCTTCGCGCAGCGGCGGCAGCACGCGCTGTGCGGCTTCGTCCACGGTGACGGCCACGCTGCCGGCCATGCACCGCTCCCCGGCGCATCCGTACACCGAGCCGATCAGGGCGTCCACCGTGAAGGCGGGGTCCGCGTCGGGCAGGATGACCATGTAGTTCTTGGCGCCCCCGGCCGACTGAACCCGCTTGCCGTGGGCGGTCGCGGTCTGGTAGACGTGCTTCGCCACGGGAGACGATCCGACGAAGGAAACGGCATCGATACCGGGATGGGTGCAGAGTCCGTTGACCACGTCCACGCCGCCGTGGACGAGGTTCATCACGCCGGGCGGC
>JAPOYX010000246.1 GCA_026706345.1 Gemmatimonadota bacterium
CCCGGAGACGATCGATCTCGTCGAGCGCTACTGCAAGGAGCAGGGCCTCTTCCACACTGAGGACACGCCCGACCCCATTTTCAGCGAAACCATCGAGCTGGACATGGATACTGTACGGCCCAGCCTGGCCGGACCGAAACGTCCCCAGGACCGCATCGCCCTGTCCGACATGAAAGAGCGATGGAGCGGGATGCTCTCGGCGCCGGTGGGGCCGCAGGGCTTCGGCCTGGAAAGCGGGGAGCTGGAGAACAGTGCCGAAGTCAGTTTCAAGGGTACCGACTTTTCACTGGAGCACGGCGACGTCGTGATCGCGGCCATCACCTCCTGCACCAACACCAGCAACCCAACCGTCATGATCGGCGCCGGCCTGCTCGCCAAGAAGGCCGTGGAACGGGGTCTGGACGTTAAGCCATGGGTGAAGACCAGCCTGGCGCCCGGCTCCAAGGTCGTCACCAGCTACCTGGAGGCGAGCGGGCTGATCCCCTATCTGCAGGCCCTGAACTTCCACACGGTCGGCTACGGCTGCACCACCTGCATCGGCAACAGCGGTCCCCTGCCGCAGCCGATCCGCGACGCCATCCACGACGCCGACCTGGTCGCGGCCTCGGTGTTGAGCGGCAACCGCAACTTCGAAGGGCGCATCGGCCCCGACGTGCGCGCCAACTTCCTGGCCTCGCCGCCGCTGGTGGTGGCCTACGCCATCGCCGGAACGGTGAACATCGACCTGGACAACGACCCCCTCGGCTACGACCCCACGGGAGAGCCGGTCTTCCTGCGCGACGTCTGGCCGAGCCAGGAGGAGATCCAGGCCGAAATCCATCGCAGTCTCAAGCCGGACCTGTTCCGCCAGCAGTACGCCAACG
Source organism: Gemmatimonadota bacterium (assembly GCA_026706345.1). Lineage (NCBI taxonomy): Bacteria > Pseudomonadati > Gemmatimonadota > Gemmatimonadota bacterium. The sequence goes on from JAPOYX010000246.1 coordinate 864, forward strand.
TCTTCACCGGCAACGAACAGTGGAACGAAGTGCCGATCTCCGGCGGTGAGCTCTACGCCTGGAGTCCCGACAGCACCTATATCCAGGAGCCAACCTTCTTCCTGGATATGGGTACCGATCTGCCGCCGGTACAGCCGATCGTCGGCGCACGCGTGCTGGCCGTCATGCCGGACAGCACCACGACCGATCATATCAGTCCTGCCGGCGCCATCGCGCCGGACAGCCCTGCCGGCCGCTATCTGACCGAAAAGGGCGTCCCCCGCTCCGAGTGGAACAGCTACGGCAGCCGGCGAGGCAATCACGAAGTGATGATGCGGGGCACCTTCGCCAACATCCGCATCAAGAACCAGATGCTGGACGGCGTCGAAGGCGGCTACACGGCCTACATTCCGGTCGCCGGGCAGGTTTCGGACGCCGCCGCAGGTCTTGAAGAGATGGCGATCTGGGATGCGGCATCCAGGTACGAGCAGGACGGTACACCGCTGATCATCCTAGCCGGCAAGGAGTACGGCACCGGATCCAGCCGCGACTGGGCCGCCAAAGGGCCCTGGCTGCAGGGCGTCAAGGCGGTGATTGCCGAGAGCTTCGAGCGCATCCACCGCTCCAATCTGGTCGGCATGGGCATCCTGCCGCTGCAGTTCATGGAAGGCCAGAACATGCAGACGCTGGACCTGAGCGGCTTTGAGACCTATGACATAGTCGGTTTGACCGAAGAAATGAGACCCAACCAGGCGTATACCGTGCGCGTGACACGCGAAAATGGAATCGTCGGTGAATTTGGCGTCACCAGCCGGCTGGATACGCCTGTCGAAGTGAACTACTACAAGAATGGCGGGATTTTGCACACTGTACTGCGGCGTCTCGTCAAGGAAGACTGAAAAAGGGAATATCGTCTTATGGCTGTACGTACGGAAGGAAAACAGGAACGCTATCAGATGTCGGGATGGGACCTTACGAGGCTGGTGCCGTCCGATCCCGAGGCTAACGGGTCCGGGACGCTAGCGCCCTCGTCTGCTGCCGTCGAGGAACTGCTGGGGCAGCTTGAAGAGAGTGTTGCATCGTTCGAGTCGCTGCGCAAGGAGCTCTCCGCGCAGATGGATCCGGCAAAGCTGATCGACGCCATGCAACAGTATGAAGATATCAATACGCAAGCCTACCGGCTCTTCGCTTACGGCAGCCTCTGGTTCTCGTCGGATACCCAATCGCCGGACGCGCTCACCTACACCAATCGCATGACTCAGCTGCATGCGGAGATAGGGAATCGAATGCTTTTCTTCGAGCTCTGGTGGAAGGGGCTGGACGATGAAGAGGCCGAAGCCCTGCTACCGGATGCCGGCGCCTACGCGGACTTCCGGCACTACCTGCTGGATATGCGCCTCACCAAGCCGCATATGTTGGAAGAGAGTTCGGAACGCATTATCAACTTGAAGAACACCAATGGCCCCAGCGCGCTGACGACCATCTATTCGATGTTGACGAACAGGCTTGAGTTTGAGCTTGAGGTCGACGGTGAGTTGAAACAGTTGACCCGCGAAGAGGTCATGGCACACGCCTACTCGGCCGACCCCGATATGCGCGCCGCCGCCTACCAGTGCCTCTACAAAGTGTACGAAGAAGAAGCGCCGATTCTGGCGCAGATCTATATCAATCTGGTGCGGGACTGGTATAACGAGAACGTCACGCTGCGCAGCTACGAGTCGCCAATCGCGGTGCGCAATCTGAGTAACGACATTCCCTACGAAGCCGTCCGGGCCCTGTTGGAGGTCGCCCGCCGCAACGCCCTTCTTTTCCAGCGTTATTTCACGCTCAAGGCCAAATGGCTTGGCGTGGACAAGCTGCGCCGCTACGACATTTACGCGCCCCTTATGGAGTCGTCGCGCGACGTTCCCTATGACGATGCGGTCGAGCTTGTTCTGGAAACTTTCAATCGCTTCGATCTTGATTTCGCCAGCAAGGCCCAGCGCGTCTTCGACGACAACCACGTCGACAGCGAGGTGCGCAAAGGGAAACGGGCCGGCGCCTTCTGCGCTACGGTGATGCCGAGCATCACTCCCTATGTACTCTTGAACTACACCAACAAGGTGCGCGACGTCGCCACCATCGCC
>JAPOYX010000247.1:0-327 GCA_026706345.1 Gemmatimonadota bacterium
CAAGCAAAAAAATGTCTTCTTCGGGTGCATCGTGCTCGATAGGGTGGACTGCGAAAAACTCCGGCGCCATGTAACGCATGGCTCTGCCTGCGAATTTGGCCTTCTTGATCCTGGAGCGTGGATTGTCTTGTTTTTCGTTCGGTTCGGGTAATGGGTTAAGCATTTCCCAGGAATACAGAAAGCGAAATTCGGGGTTGGAGCAGAGCAGCCTGTGCAGAGCGGTGGTTCCGGTTCGCTGCAACCCGGCGATCAGAATGATCTTGCCGATGTCGATTTCCAGAATGTCTGGATTTTCGTTGAATAATTGTTCAGCACGCAAACGCGTCG
>JAPOYX010000247.1:337-2103 GCA_026706345.1 Gemmatimonadota bacterium
ACAAGGCCGATACGATTCTCGTGTTCTGTAACATGTTACCCAACGTGTTCAGGTGGGATTCCTGATTGATCGATTTTACGAGAATATTCAGTGGTTCCATGAACCAATCGTCGCCGAAATCGGTCAATCCGGTTTTGCGTTTGGCGGCTGCGACCATGCGCTCTACCTGCAAACTGCCGCCCATCCCCATTCTTTCGACCATCCTGCCCGCCCGGTTGAACAAGGCAATCGGCAGTGGCCGGTATGGATTGCGGTAGTCTGTGGAGGTTTCCAGCACGGCGTTCATCCGGCTGACACACGGCCGGGGATCGCTGTCGCGAAAGCAATCACGAAGAGCCCCGGGCAAGCCCGGTAACATTCACGACACGGGTGGCGGGTTGGGGATGATCCTTGGCCCTGATCCAGCGAAAACACATGGTTCCCGAAGTGTGGCCCGCGGTGTCCAGCCAGTTTGGCAGCCCCGGGTTCCGGTGAGCCACCACAAGGCGGATCGATCCGTCCGGCTCGTAATGCGCCAGGTGCTTGTTGGTGTGGATCGTGTGGTAGCGGTAGTCCAGCGATTCCATCCAGTAGTTGTTCAACTGGAAATTCCAGTGTTCGCATTCGGGAGGCATCACCTCGATCAACAGGGCCTCGTCTTCCGCCACCGCCCAGTGACTGTGATAGTAGACGATGTTGGGGTCGCCGCCGGCGGCGAGCGATACGTCGGGATCGAACATGGGCAGCGAGTTGCTGTGTTTCCTGAAGTCGCGGGCCCACTTCGCGAACAGCAGCGAAGCGCCGGCGACCAGGGTGCACGCGGATTTCAGGCCGGCGTCGATCTGCTCGGGCGTCAGGGGCGCGGGGCGTTTCTCCTCCTCCGCGCAGTTGATGCGCTCGATGAACAGGTCCGCGGGCGCTTCCTTTTCCCGGTCGAGAAAGGTTTGCCGCACGATGAGCATGCCGGTCTCGGGCTGCATCGGCAGCCAGTTGCCGTCATGAGGCGTGCTGCTGAGAATCAGTTCGAAGCGCCCTTCGGCATCGGTTTCGATGTCCGCCGCTTCGATGTATCCAGTGGGGGGCAGGCCGCCCCCCTGGCCGTAGTGCCCGGCCTGGGTGCCGAAGCTGAGGTATTTCACCGTGTTGCGCCTGCCGGAAATCCGGTAGTCGAAATCGCCCCGGATGGCGGCGGTCTGGTAATAGTTGTCGGGATTGTCGGCGCCGAGCTTGACGGTTTCGTGGGCGACGCGGTGCAGCACCGGCCCCCGGGGGTCGGCGTACTCGACAAAGGCCATCAGGCCGCCGCGCAGAAGCCGGCTCAGGTAGCGGTAGCCTTCCGCCTGGTTGAACGGGTCCCGGGGAGCGCCGGGGAAATTCAGGGCCGCGCCGGCCGCCTTCAGGGTGTCGCAGAACTCGTCCCAGGCCCGGCCGCTGACGATGCGCTGCTCGGCCAGGTCGGCGGGTGTTTTCCCGCGCAGCTTCAACATCACGAGCGACGCCCTTCGAAAGAACGCGAGCAGCGCGACCGCGAGTTTTCTCATCGTGCGTATCCCTTCCGCCGCCGTGTTCAGCGGGACGATGCGTATCATACAATCGCCCTTCGATCACGTCCGAAGAGAGGAAGTCGACATGACCGAATCTGATGTAGCGCCGCGTGTCGCGGCGTATACGCGGATGGATGAGGGCACGGTGGACGACTACGCCCTGCAGAGCGAACTTGCCGAGCCTTTCATCGCCCGTACCGGCGAAAGGGTGCTGGCCTACCTGGAAGGTTTGGCCGGAGGGCT
>JAPOYX010000248.1 GCA_026706345.1 Gemmatimonadota bacterium
GTCCATGCTGTAATACATTAGTACCATTCTGCCGGCCTGGCGTTACAAATCCGGTGTTTTCTGTCTGCCCGGCGTTACAAGGGGGAATTCGAGGGCACGAAGAACGGAACCCGGGTGCATTCCGACTGATCCGGCGCCAAGGCTCGTAGAGATTCAAACCCCGATCGAACCGGTCAAGATCGCATGAGGAAAGGAAGGGTGCTATGAAGAACCTGAACGTGCGTGCACTCAGGGTGTTCGTCCCGGCGAAGGACCACGACGTTTCGACGAGGTTCTACGAGGACCTTGGATTCGAGGTGGTCTGGTCCGGATTCGACGTGAGCGAGATGGGCATAGCGGGGTTCAGCTTTTTACTTCAAAACTATTATCAGAAGGAATGGGCGGACAACTTCATGGTTCAGTTAAAAGTGGCGGACCTGGACGCGTGGTGGGAGCAAATCGTGGAAAAGGACCTCGTGGGACGATACGAGGGCGTCCGTGCAAAGGAACCTGCGGACTACCCGTGGGGACTTCGCGAGATCCACCTGATCGATCCGGCGGGCGTGCTCTGGCACATCGCCCAGGATCAGGGCTGAACCCTGCTCACCTGATACCGATCAGGTTCCCCCGGAGCCGTAATCCGCCAAAAGGTACTGCACGGCCAGGTTCGTGTAGTCACCCCACCGGGCCGCGAAATCCCGAATCTCTTCTTCGGATACGCGTTCGCCTTCGAAGTAATGCCGCTCGATGGAGCGTTTTACCGCCAGATCGCCGGCGGCTATGACGTTTCCCCTGCCCAGGTAGCGGGCGAGAAACCAGTCCGCCGTCCACCGGCCGATGCCCACCAGGGCCGTCAGTCGCTCCTGAACCGAGGCGTCGTCCAGTGCTGCTAATCCGTCCAGGTCGATTTCACCGGATCTGACCGCCCGGGCCAGATTCAGGATGTATCGTTCCTTTTGCCTCGAGAACTGCATCGGGACAAGGTCGCCCGTGTTCAGTTCCGCCAGCTTTTCGGGCGTCGGGAAGGCAAAGTATCTTTCTCCGTCGAATTCCAGGTGCTCTCCATACTCGGCCACCAGCCTGCCGCGTACCGTGTAGGCAAATCCCAGGTTGATCTGCTGGGCCGTGATGGAGGCAACGAGCATTTCAAAAGGGTCGACCTGCAGGTTGGGCCGCAGGCCGCGATGGGCATCGACCGCCGCGGACAGCACCGGGTCTTCCGACGCGAAAGCGTAGAACGCCTGCAAGGGGACGTTGAGGCCCAGGATCTTTTTCGCCGCCACCAGTGCCGCGCCGGTCACCGAAGGGTCCGGTTCGCCCGCCGCTTCCTTCGGCCTCAAGCTCATCTCGATCCGGTTTCCGGATCGATACAGCGCGATCAGACAGGGTCCATGCGGCGTACGTACTACCTTGTTGAAGACGCCGTCCTGGAACCGGTTGGCAAGATCGCTGCCATACCGTCGGTACCGATCGAGGGTAGCATCGAAGTCGATGATCGCGCCTTCATCCGCTACGGTTAGTACCGCGCTCATGGGTGTCTGTTTTACCCCTGCCGGGAGAAGCAGACGCGGCGGTTCGACGCCTTCCCCGCGCCCGGTCCGCAAGTAACCTGATCAAGCCTCCAGGGGCTTCCAGAGACCGACGAAGGTACCCTCGTTGTCCGCAATCCAGGCAAAGTGCCCCATGCCCGGCACCTCGGTCGGCGGGACGATGGAAGACCCGCCCAGTTCCTCGGCCTTCGCAATGTATGCATCGAGATCGTCGACTTGCACGTAGACCAGCGTGTAGTTGTGCGGCTCATGGCCGAGTGCCGAAATATGCCCGCTGATCCCCGTGTCATCCTCGGGGACGATCATGGAGGCATGCTCGTGCGACTCCATCTTCCATCCGAACAGGTCGCTGTAGAAGGCCTGCGTTTCCTGGCGGTCTTTGCATCCGATCTCGAAATGCACGACAGGGTTCGCCATGTTGCTTCCCTCCCTTGTAGTGGTGCGCGGTCTGGCGGCTGCGGACTGCTTTGCCGCGAGGTACAGTGACTGCGTACGGCTTCTGCCGCGTGATACATTGCTGCGTGGACTTCTGCCGCGGTGGTACAAGTGGCCGCGATATGTTCTGCCGCGTGATACGGTGGTTGCGAACTACTTTCTGTACTTGTCGTGAAGCCCGTGTCCCGCCAGAATCATGGGCATGATCTTCTCGATGCGCCGGCTCCTGGTTTCCTCCCGTTTCGCCTCGGCGATGTGATCGGCGTACTCGCGTCGCTTTCCGAGGGAGAGCGCGTCGAACCGCTCGCGAGCGTCGTGATGTTCCGACAGTGCCCTGGCCAGTTCATCGGGTATCTGAAGGGGCTTGTTTCGGTCCGCCTTGATCTCTCTTCCCTGTCTCTGGTTTTCGATCGCTTCTTTTACGTATGCGCGAAGAAGGCCTTCGTCGATCTCGTCTTCGCTCCGGAGCCGCCACTGCCGCATGGCCTTCGTCCTGCCTTCCTGCGCGTTGACCAGCACGCCGCGTTCGTCGCGAAGCAGCGCGCCCTGGTGGAACCAGATGCCGACGAAATCCTTGAACGCGACCAGACCCACCAGGTTCTTGCCATTCAAGGTGTAGCACGGCGCGCCCCACTTGACCGTCTCTTCCAGGCCGGACTCGTTCATTACGGCGCGCAGACGGTCCAGCAAGGGCCTCCATTCCCCGTGGCCCGCCAGGTAGTCCGATACGGTCTTGAATCGTTGCAACTTATGTCCTTTCGCAGATCGACCGGCTTTTAAGAAGCCGGCCGGAGCGCTGATTGACCATACCAGGGATCGGGACCGTTCCCGAGATCGCGACCATACCCTGGATTGCGACACTTCCTAGGACCGAGGCACTTCTGTAGGATCACCCCTATGCGGACTGGGCGTCAAGGCATTTCCGAACAGGTTGAGCCGGCCTGATATGGCGGTTTCCACGTCCAGGTCGTACGCCTGGGCGACGGTTTTGACGATGGGCCGGATCTGTTTGTCGACGTAATGGGCGTAGTCGATGGGGGAGGTAAGCTGTCCTTCCGGCTGCGGACCATCCCTTGTGACCACGTATCGAATCACCCCGGTCGGGTTTTCCATGAGGCTCGCGGCCTTGACGTGCGGCGGAACCGAGCGCGTGTAGGACGCGACCGGTTTGCGAAGGTTCTTCCTGTACACAAGCAGGTCATCCTTGCGCCCGGACTGAACCGCGTGGACCCAGCGGAAGATCTCTTCCTCGATCTCGACGCCGGGCACTTCGTGAAACACGCGGTCGAGCAGGACGGCCTGCAACTGGTGCGCCAGGTCGGTCCAGTCCCGCCGCACGGCTTCCATGCCCACGATCTCCACCCGGTCGGCATCCCCGTCACGCCGGAGCCCCGCGTATCCCTTGGCCCGGCCCCGTTCGCTGTCTCCCCGCATCGACGGAAGCAGAAACCGGTGGTAGTGCTTTTCCATCTCCAATTCAAGGTGCGACGCCACGCCGTACCGGTCCATAACGTGCCTGGCCAGCCGGGCGTTGATCCGGTCGCATACCTCTCGTCCGATTCGCAGGGCCTCGCCCGGGTCGAGATGGTCCGGCGCGTTCAGATCCACGAATACCGAATCGGTATCCCCATACAGCACCGGGTATCCATCCTTCTCCAGCTCGTCCCGGCACCATTTCAGAATGTAGTGCCCGAATTCGGTGATTGCGCCGGCCAACTGAGGTGCGGAAAAACGGCAGGAAGACGACGCCAGCACGCCATAGAATGAATTCATGACGATCTTGTAGGCAAAGGAAGCGAGTTCGTCGCCGCCGGCCTTCGCCTCGTCACGGCTTTTGAAGAATTGCTCCAGCATGGACGGCAGTATGCCGGGCGTGCGGGAGAATCGCGCGCCGTTGGGAGCTTTGAGGAATCCTTCTGTACTTCCGTCGAGGGCTGTGTTGCCTGACTCTACGCCGCCCTCACCCGAGTCCGCGCCGACCTCGCCGCCGGCCACGTCGACTCCCCCGCCTTCCGCGTCGTCCTGCACCTCGCCGCCGGCCACGTCGACTCCCCCGCCTTCAGCGTCGTCCTGCACCTCGCCGCCGGCCACGTCGACTCCCCCGCCTTCCGCATCGTCCCGTGCCTCGATATGCGCCAGGGGATCGATGTTGAAGGTCCGGATGATGGACGGATACAGGCTCTTGAAATCGAAGACGAATACGTTCCGGTAGAGCCCTGCCTTCGACGGGATGATCAGTCCCCCGGGGGCGCCGGCGCCCGGCGTGCGGTCTACGCCCGTCGTCGGCGCTACCATGTTACGCTGATGAAGGGCGTTGATGTAGATATTGTCGAAGGCGGCCACGCTCACCCACGCCCGTTCGAGCGGCAGCCCCGTGAGCAGCCCTCTGCGCAGGGTCAGGTTGATCAGTCCTTCCGCTTCCAGGATGTCGAGCACCAGCCTGACGTCCTCGAGGCAGTAGGCGCAGAACAGGTTTCTGTCCTCGCGATAGACTTCCGTGATCTTCTCGGCCCTTGAGTTTCCCGCATCGTCTTCGAGGAGCTTACCCCGGCCCAGGATGGCGTTGGCCACCGTGTCCAGCCGGTAATCCTCGAACCGTTGCAGCGTACCGCGAAGGAGATGCAGGGCGTCCAGGATCTGCCGCCCGTGTATGGCCATGGTGCTCCCGCCCCACACTTCGCCGGACCGGTACCAGGACTGGTCGTCCGTCCGCCCGAGCTGGAACGGGACGTTCAGGTCCCTGAAGCGTCTTTGCAGCACGCTCAGATCGAAGTCGACCAGGTTCCAGCCCGTAATCAGGTCGGGATCCATTTCGATAATCCGCTTCGATACCCCGTGCAGCATCGATGTCTCGTCGGGCCAGCAGACCAGGTGGATCGGATCATCCGGTGTGGGTTCGCCGACCATGTGGATCTCTTCGGAGTCGGCGCCCTCGACCGTATCCGCCAGGATCAGTCCCACGGCGTAAATGGTGGTTGCCTCGGGATCGGTTTCGATGTCCAGGGCCAACACGCGGAAGGCCGGTTCCCAGTACGCGGGGTGCAGTGAAGGGTTGGCGTATACGCGGTCGACCCGGGCACCGGGCGTCCACATCCCCCTGATCCTGACGCCGCCACGCAAGCCCCGTCCGATCAGGAACTGCCTGCTGAAGGGAATATCTCCTTCGTAACTCCGCGTGCCCTGGGCCTCGAGCGCTTTTATCAGGCTGCGCAGGTCCCGTACGCGGTCACACTGGACGCCGACCACCGGCTCTCCATCCATCGTCGTGCATCCCGATGGGATGAACCTGGCGGAAATCCCGCCGGAACCGACCCGGGCCGCGGCCGCCTGCGTTTCGGAGGCCCGGACGTAGAGTACGGGTGAAACGCGGTCGTCCGTAAACAGGAAGGTATGTCCGACCTGGAGTTTGCCCACGCCGCAGATGACGTCCCGTCCGTTTTCCAGGCGATGAAACACGTGGAGGAGATACCCCACGTCTCCGTCGCCGCCCGGGGATTCATTCAGATCCGCGGATACGTCGGAGGTCGGGATGGACTCCCGGCCGTCGTTGTTATTTTGCCGTGTATTGCCCATTGTTCAGGTGGCTGCGCAGGAATTGGCCGGTGTAGGAGGCGTTATGGGCCGCCACGTCTTCGGGCGTCCCTGTGACGATGACTTCGCCGCCGCTGTGTCCGCCCTCGGGGCCCAGGTCGATGATGTGGTCGGCCATTTTGATCACGTCGAGATGATGTACCGAAACACCGGTTTCTGGAGACGGGAATCAATCCGGTTACAACCGGTTGTGAAAGATAGAGCGCACCCCGTAAACCCGTGACCGGTTCAAGGAGGCGCCCGTTTTATATAACATACCGGAAGCGGAGCCGGCAACGTACAATTACCGGCACAAAGCGCTGTTCACCGGTGTTTCAGGCCGGTTGTCGGCACCGCGTCCGGCTGAATGAACGGTGCCGCGCCAGACTGATTGATGGCACCGCGTTCGGCTGAATATCGGCACCGCGTTCGGCTGAATGAACGGGATGGCCTGATCGGACGTCAGGTCCTCCATTTGGCGGCTGTTACATAGGGAAAACCCTTGATGGCGTGTTTCAATCAACCTTACATTTTGACAAGCTTTCCAGTCTGTCATTCGACTATGTACTCCCCGCATCCGAACACCGCCGCCACAGTGGCCATAGTGGTCATAGTGGTCATAGTGGCCATAACACCCAGAGACTGGCACCGTGTCTAAAATGCAGCCCACAACCGATTCTTCCGGCGTACGCGCCCTGCTTGCCCACCGGGGCGGACTCGCCTCAACCCTGAGGCCCGACCCAACCCTCTTCGAGCGCATCGGCGGTCGATCCGTGGTCGCGCGGGTCATCGACGGACTGTATGACCGGATCGAAGAGGATACCGAACTACGTCCCATGTTCACCCGTACGCTGGCTCCCGAACGCATGAAGCAGAAGGCCTTTATGGAAGAATGGATGGGGGGAGAGCCCGGCTATACTCATCACCATGCGTACGGCGGCATCCGAAACCGGCATGGG
>JAPOYX010000249.1 GCA_026706345.1 Gemmatimonadota bacterium
CCCTGGTGGACTACACGGAAGAGAACCACCAGATCCGCAGGGACAAGTTCGACCAGGTGCTGCCGCAGATCATGCGGGAGCGGAACGTGGACATGTGGATCCACGTGATGCGGGAAGCCGTGCCCGATGCCTTCGGCATCGACGAACTGGGCAGCGCCTCCGGCGTGTTCGTCTTCACCGACCGCGGCGGGGACCGCATCGAACGGGCCATCCTGGGCCGCCGCTGGGGTGTCGCCCACCGGGGATGGGGAGAAAGCGACTACCGGATGGTCGAGGAGAGCGGGGCCTACGACATCGTCGCCCCCGCGGTTCGGATTCAGGAACCGGTTGGAGGGCCGTTGACGGAATACGACCACCGGTTCCAGGGCCTTGGGGAGTTTGTCGCCGAGCGCGACCCGGAACGCATTGCGGTCAATTTCATGCGCGAATTGGGCCCCTGGCCCACCTACCGGGGGCGTATCGACGGGCTTTCCCATACGGATTACGTCCTCCTCAGCGAAGAACTCGGCGGGGAGTACGCCAGTCGGCTGATCTCTGCGGAGTGGTTGATCATGGACTACATCAATCACCAGGTTCCCAGCGAGGTCGAGTTGCTGAGGCGAATGCGTCAGGACGAGCTGGTATTGGTGGAGCGGGCCCTGGCCGAAGTGGAACCGGGCGTCACCCGGATTGGCGACACCGACTTGACGATATTCCGGCGGATGTGGACCGGAGAGTCGCAGCGCGGCAGGAGCGATGCCTGGACCGAGGACACAGTGGTGCAGCGCGGGGACATCCTGGCAGCGCCGAGCCAGGGCGTCTATGCCTACGTGCTTCGCGAGGGAGAAACGGAACCGCCGCCGGAAATCCAGCGGCTCTGGGACCAATACCTGCTTGTCGACCGGATTCTCGTCGAGACGGTCCGTGCGGGCCTGACGCCGCGCGAGATCATGAGCGACTACGCACAGCGGTACGAGGAGGCAGGCATCATCCTCCGCGACGACCAGCTTCACATGGTGGATGCCAGGAACGATTTCCCCACCTATGCCGCCGGGTACGATCCGGAGAAAACGCAGCTCTCCATCGACGCGCATGGCCAGACGAAGGGCGCCCGGCCGTGGCACGTCGAATCCTATCTCTCGCCTCGCATCGGTTCCTACGGCCCCGAATGGGCCTGGGATATTCCTCTCGCTCCGAACCATCATTTCGTGCTGGAGTATTTCTTCTACATGCCGTCGGAGGGACCCCCGGACAGGGACCAGTACCTGTTCTGGTGGGACCACGAAGAGGCCATTGCCACCGAGAACGGCGTCGAGTACCTGTCGCCGCCGCAAGAGGAGTTGATCCTCATCCGCTAGCCTGTCCAGCGTCTCCATGGTGCGCTGGACACGACCGGCAGGGCGCGGATGCTTCATCCTCGCCGCAAGAAAATGAAGTTCAAACTGCCCATCGACGCAAAGACCGGATTCGACGTTTCCGAAGACTTCGAGCGCTTCGATCAACGCAATGAAATCTATTGCCGCTCCGAGTGGGATCCGGAGATCACCAGCGAGAAGGCAGCGGAATTCTTTCGCGGTCACTACATGCCGCACGCTCGCGCACGCAAGGCTGACGGCTTCAGCCAGCGGGACTACGCCCTGCGAAATGCCACCTGGCACGTGACGAATGTCCTGCGTGACGTGCGCCGCGAGAGTGACGATCGCAAGGAAGGGTTCTTCGATACCTTTACGTCGCACGCAGAGGGCTGGCCCGAGCCTTACCCTTTCGATTCGGCCGAAGCGGCGACTCGAAACCTTCGAAGGGCGGCAAAGAGCATCGGGGCCAGTCTGCTCGGGATATGCGAATACGATGAGCGATGGGTTTACAGGACCCGCTACAGCGAGCAGACCCAGAAAGACAAACCGGTCGATATTCCCGGAGACCTGCCGTACGTCATCGTCATCGGCGAGCCCATGGATTTCGGTCTGACGGAGACGGTGCCCTCCGCGCTATCCGGTTCGGCCACCGGCATGGGATATACCTACGATACCGTCATATTGCTCACGATCACTCAGTACATCAGAAACCTGGGCTACCGGGCGGTCGCCTCGATGAACGACTCTGCCCTGGCGATTCCCCTCGCTGTGCAGGCGGGGCTTGGAGAAGTCGGGCGGCACAGCCTTCTGATTACCAGGGAGTACGGCCCGCGGCTCAGGCTCGGCAAGATCTTTACCGACATGCCATTGGAAATCGACGAGCCCGTCCGGTTCGGCGTGAAGGAATTCTGTGACATCTGCCAACGCTGCAGCGCCGCCTGCCCGCCCAGGGCGATCCCACACCAGGCGCCGTCACGGGAACCGCACAGCGTTTCGAATCTGAAGGGCGTACTCAAGTGGACCACGAACGCCGAGAAGTGCTTTCGCTTCTGGGTGGGCCAGAACTCGGATTGCTCCATTTGCATACGGGTCTGCCCGTACAATCGCGACTTCAGCAAATGGTACAACCGCCTGTGGCGCCGTCTCGCTGGAACCCGGTTGAGAAAACTCATGCTGATGATCGACAAGACTTTCCTGCCGCGCGAACGCGCCAGCGCTCCGCAGTGGTGGGCGAAACAAAGGTAAGGCAGTCGAAGTTGGACTTGCGTCGAGGGCTGCCAGTGCTGTATCAGCCTTGTAACGCCGTATCGGTGGCCGCAGAACCGCCCCGGGACAGGAAGCTAAGTTTCCGGATCGCCCTTGAAAGCTTCGGAAACGACAAACAGGTCCGTCAGCAAGGCCCGCAGGTGAATGGACCCGTTGACGTTGTCGATGAGCATGGAGCTGATGCCGGGCCGCGAATTGACCAGCCGGACCAGGCCCAGGGTCTTGCGGGCATCCTCTGCCACGGCGTCGATGAAGTCTTCCACGCCGTAGTCGAGAGCGCCGTGCTGTCGAACGACCGAGGCAACCTCCTCGCCCAGTCCATCCAGCGCGGACTCCATCTTGCCGAGGAATTCCCTGAGCTGGAATCCGACGCCGGAACCGCTGGCGTCGCTGTCCGTGAGCCGCCCCTGGGCCGCATAGGCGAGCATGAACTCGTAGCCTGCCTCGATGGCATCGATGCGTTCGTTCAGATTCAAGCTGCGCCCTTCTTGACGTACCGGCAATTGAGTTAGAATCGCAACGTGTCGGCAATATCCTGTGGGTCCGTAACCATGCGAAAACTACAGTTCACCGTTTCAGGTCTCCTGCTTTGCCTCTCTTTCGGACAGGTTTACGGGCAGAGTGACGCTGGCAGGCAGGAAGCGGATCTGATTCTGGATCACGCGACCGTTGTAACCATGGATGAGGCGTATCGGGTTATTGAAAACGGCGCAGTGGTCATAAGCGATGGATTGATTGTCGACATCGGGCAGCGCGACATTCTGGAACGCTATGAGGCGACGAACGTATTGGACGTGTCCGGCGACATCGTCATGCCAGGCTTCGTTAATACGCATACGCACCTGGCGATGTCCGTATTTCGGACGCTTGGCGAGGACATTGCCGATCGACTTCACCGGTACCTCTTTCCGCTCGAAGCGCAGTTCGCGGATCTGGAGATGGTGCGAATCGGGACGCGCCTGGGGGTACTCGAAAGCATCAAGGGCGGTACGACGACATTGGTCGACATGTATTACTTCGAGGGCGTAGTCGCTGAGGTGCTCGACAAGGCAGGTCTGCGTGGAGTGGTTGGCGAAACCATTATGACCTTCAAGACGCCGGATGCTGATAAGCCATCCGACGCAATTCAGCGAACGATAGACTTAATACATCAATACAAGGACCATCCAAGGATTTTCCCGGCCTTTGCGCCGCATGGTCCTTACACGAATTCCACTGAAACTCTACGGGAGATTGCTGCGCTATCAGAAAAGTATGACACCAGGGTTACGAGTCACGTAGCCGAGTCGGTAAGAGAATCTGAAGAAATTGCAGCACGTGGTGCACGCAGTTCGGTCGCGTACCTCGAGACCACCGGCTTGTTGTCTTCGCGCCTATTGATAGCTCACGCGATTCTCGTAGACGACGCGGATATCGCTTTACTCAAAAAATACGACGTGGGCGTAGGACATTGTGTGTCGGCGAATACCAAGTCAGCAAAAGGCGTGGCTCCGGTGCCGGCGATGCTGGCAAGAGGAATCAATGTCGGTCTATGCACGGATGGACCGATGTCCGGAAACGGGCTCAGTGTGCTCGACGAACTGCCGCAGGTTGGGAAAATTCATAAACTGAATTTGGCGGACCGGGAAGCGATGCCGGTACGCGACATAGTTGCCATGGCGACCATAGGCGGAGCACGCGCGCTGGGGATGGAAGACAGTATCGGCTCGTTGGAGGTCGGCAAGCAGGCAGACATTATTGTTGTCGACACGACTGCGCCAAATATGACACCAATTTTTGACTACTATGCGGCTCTTGTCTATTCGGCGTTGGCAACGAACGTAAAGCATATGATCGTGGCTGGATCAGTAATCATGAAAGATCGCCAAGTGTTAACGATGGATGAAGCAGGCGTAATTCAAGAAGCGCAGGATCTTAGCGCGCGAATAGCCAAGCGCTTGTACAATGGCGGAGTCAGGATGGACAACAACTAGAGTTGCGGTCGAGAAGCGACCTACCCCGGGGGAAAACTATGAAAATAAAAATACTACTCGTTTTTTATTGCGATGCTGCCGCTCGCTAGTCGGAAGTTCCCCCTGATTTCCCATTGATTTTGTGGCCAAGCGTTTGATTGGGCGGGGGTTTTTGTGGCTTTCTGAGCGGGAATATGTAGCCATGTAATAGTCGCTCATGTTCGCATATATTCATTGACATTATGGATATACATGGCTAACAGCAGTAGCCATGTATATCGAGTCCGTGCCCAACCGCAACTCCCCGCCCGCCGTGCTGCTGCGCGAGTCCTACCGACTCAACGGCAAAGTCAAGAAACGCACCCTGGCCAATCTCTCCAAATGGCCCCCCGCCCTGATCGAGGGCTTGCGCGTGCTGCTCAAGGGCGGCGCCGCGGTGGCGCGGCTCGAGGAGGCCTTCGATATCGAGCGCACCCGCCCCCACGGGCATGTCGCCGCCGTGCTCGGCACGCTCAAGCGGCTGCGCCTTCACCGGCTCATCGCCCCGCAACGCTCGCCCGAACGCGACCGCGCGGTGGCGATGGTCGTCGCCCGGGTGCTTCAGCCGGGTTCCAAGCTGGCCACCGCCCGGGGCCTGGCCGAGGCCACGGCGACCGACACGCTGGCGGAGACGCTGGGGCTGGGTCGGGTGGACGAGGAGGACCTGTACGCGGCCATGGGCTGGCTGCTCGGGCGCCAGGACCGCATCGAGCGGGCCCTGGCGAAGCGCCACCTCAAGGAAGACGCCCTGGTGCTCTACGACCTGACCTCGGTGTACCTGGAGGGGCGCAAGTGCCCGCTGGCCAAGCGGGGCCATTCGCGCGACGGCAAGCGGGGCAAGTTGCAGATCG
>JAPOYX010000250.1 GCA_026706345.1 Gemmatimonadota bacterium
GCCCAACCTGAGCTTTCTCAACGGCTCCGGCATCCACGTTGACGGCGGTATTGTGGTTGACGACCGCATGCAGACCAATATTTCCGGCATCTATGCGGCCGGTGATGTTGCCGCCGGCCCGGACCTGCTGAATGGCTCGCCCGCGGTGCATGCGATTCAGCCAACGGCCGTGGACCACGGTCGGATTGCCGGCGCCAACATGGCCGGCCAGGAGACACACTATCCGGGCAGCCTGCTGCTCAACGTGTTGGATGTCATCAATCTGCACTGCGCCAGCTTTGGCCAGTGGCGGACAGATGCGAAGGAGTCGATCACCACCGTCTGGAACCCAACGCGCCCGATTTATCGTAAATACGTCTGGGACGGCGACCGCATGGTCGGGGCGCTGTTTGTCGGACCGATCGATGACGTCACCATGCTGAACGACGTTGGTATGGTCAAAGGACTCATTCAGACACAACAGGCCCTGGGAAACTGGGCAGACTACGTCAAAGAGAACCCAACCGACGTGCGCCGCGCCTATGTCGCTACCGGGACCGCGCAGAAACTGGTCAGTCATACCCTCTTGGGCGCACCCGCTACAGCGCGCGCCTACCGGGTAGACGGGAAGACACCCCCGGCCTGGCAAAAAGGCTCGCACGGCCCGCTTATCGGCTCTCGCCCGGACGCGCTGGATACGCTTCCACGGACACCGACACCAGGCATTGAAAAGGGTGAATAATCGATGCAGGTCAGTATCAAGCTCTTTGCCAATCTTCGGAAAAAGCTACCCAAAGGCTCTCTGGGGAAAGCGACGCTTGATCTCGCAGATCAGGCAACGATCAACGATCTGATTCACCAACTCGACATTCCTCTCGACCTGGCCCAGATGGTCCTGGTCAACGGCGAGCAGACCCGGGAGTTCGGCCAGGCGCTTGCGGACGGAGACCAGGTCAGCATCTTCCCGCCGGTGGCCGGCGGGAGCGAATGAAACGTCCGTGACGTAAAAAGGCGGTCAAACCGTTTCTATAACCCGCCTTTTCACTGTCCGCCTTCCTTCAGCCAGTACACCCCTCAGCGGGGAATAATCGGCAGCACCACATGCGAGGGATGGGCCTCATCATGAAAGACGCGCTGGAGGGCCGGCTCTAAGCGACTGGCCTCACCGCTGGCCTCGCCGGTTTGCGGGTTGCGGTCAAAACGCGGAAAGTTTGAGCTGGCAATTTCGAGCCGAATGCAGTGTCCGGCCTTGAAGACATTGCTGGTTGCCCACACGTCTATCGTAAACTCGTAGACCTCGCCGGGCTGGAGGAGCGTAGCCTGGGCTTTCGAGGTCCGATAGCGGCCCCGAATGATACCGTCTGTCAGGTTCTGGGCGTACCCTTCGGGGTGCACGTCCACCAGCTTGGCCGTAAAATCCGTATCAACCGCGCTGGTCGCCGCATACAGGGTCACCGTGACAGGTCCGGTGACCTCGACATCCTGCTCAAGGACGGGGGTGGTGTACACCAGAACGTCTTCCCGCTCTTCCACGGAGCGTTGATCGAACGCCCCGCCGGGAACGGCCGCCGGCCAGCAGCATAACCCGCCACCTTTGGTTGGAACGGGGTGACGCGGGTCGGAGACGAAGACGTCCGCCGGTTCGCTACGTGGAGTCTCGGGGCTCAGGCTACCGTCGCCGTGCAGGCCGTTCGCCTTGCCGGTGCTGTGCAAATAGTATGGCGTGTACTGCGCCCGAGCCAGCGGCCATTCGTTCTCATTCCGCCACGTATTCTCGCCCATGACGAAAATACGCACCGGCGGCTCTTCCAACAGGCCGTTCGCTTTGCCTTTGAGCCAGTAGTCAAACCAGCGCAGGTGCAGCCCGTCCAGGCCCGCGGCCAGTTGCGTCGTTGAGAGTCCAAAATTCGCCTCACCAACAACGTTGTTCAGCGGCAGCGCATGGTGCCACGGACCGATAATGAGTTTTTGACCGTCGCGGGCCTCCGGCGTAGCACCGCGTTCGCGCATACCCAGATAATTGCGAATCGTGCCGCCCAGGAAGATGTCGTACCAGCCGCCGACATTACAGGCCGGAACGGGAATCGTGTCATGCCGGCTTTCGATATTGAGTTGCGCCCAGTAGTCGTCGTCGTCAGGATGGGCCAGCCAGTCGTAAAAATAGGACGCGGACTGATGAAAGAACGGAAAATCTTTGAGCGGCAGGCGACGAAACGCCTCACACATATCGTCGATCCCGGACAGGAGTTGTCCGACCACATCCCGCAGTTCGGGCCGGTCTTTCGCCAGCCGCACAGCCGTATCGGCCGCCAGCCCGGT
>JAPOYX010000251.1 GCA_026706345.1 Gemmatimonadota bacterium
ATCTCATGAAGCGCCGCGACAAGTTCGACTATGTGCTGGTGGAGACCACGGGGCTTGCCGACCCCGGTCCGGTGGCCCAGACCTTCTTCATGGACGACGAGATTCGCGAGGAGTACGCGCTTGACGGCATCGTCACGCTCGTCGATGCCGCCCACATCGAGCAACAGCTTGGTCGAAGCGACGAAAGCACCGAGCAGATCGCGTTTGCGGACGTCCTGGTGCTCAACAAGACGGACCTTGTCGACGACGAGGTACTCGACCGGCTCGAATCGCAGCTCCGGGAAATGAACCGGATGGCGAAAGTCGTGCGCAGCGAACGGGCGAACGTCTCCGTCGACACGGTACTCAACCTCGACGCCTTCGACCTGGACGACGTACTCGAGCGTCGTCCCACTTTCCTCGAGCCCGAATACCCGTTCGAATGGACGGGCGTTTACTCGCTCGATACCGGTCGCTACGAACTCAGCCTCGCCGATGGACCCGATCCGGCGATGTCGCTCGTCGTCGTGCCCGGCCAGGGCACGGATGACGGTGCGCTTCGTGAGGGTGCGGAGTGGTGTGTGCGGCGGTACGCCGAACCTGCGGTGGACATTCGCCCGGGCGAAGAGATACCGATTAGCAAGCATGTAAACCTCCAGCTTGATTCCACGGGGCGCAAGTCGTTCTTCCTGGAGGTCGATACGCAGGCACGGGTCGGCTTCTACGCCCAGCACACCGCGGAAGAGTTCGATCTCCAACTGAAGAACGGGGAAGGATCGGTACTCAGGCAGGAGGTCGAGCGCACCTGGGTCGCACAGCATGAGCACGACGACGAAGTGGGTTCGATCGCCATCGAGCGGGAGGGCGACGTCGATCCCGACCGGCTCAACAAGTGGCTTAGTACACTGCTCATGGAACGCGGGGTGGACATCTTCCGAATGAAGGGCTTCATCAGCCTCGCGGGCGAGTCCCGTCGCTTCGTCTTCCAGGGGGTTCACATGCTCTTTGACGGCCAGCCGGATCGAGAATGGGGGGATGAGCCCCACCACAATCAGCTCGTCTTCATCGGCCGCAACCTCGATGAGCAGGACATGCGACAGGGGTTCAACGCATGTCTGGTTTGAACGACGGTAACCCGGACGGTGTAATTCGCCGAGGTTGGTCTGCGTCGGTCGGTGATTACCCCATCGCCGGGGGCTGGATACTGCGCGGTGAGGCGCTGGCGATCGGTGACACCGCGGGTAGCGTCTACGCGTTCGACAGCAAGTCCGGCGCGACCGCGTGGGCAAGCCACGAGGTTCATGAGGGCGGTGTGCTCGCAGTGTCGATCCACCCGGGCGGAACCGCGTTCGCTACGGCCGGGCAGGACGGTCGAGTCATAATCTGGTCTGCCTCCGATGGTCAGGTAAGCCGGGCCATCGACGTCGGAAACAGTTGGGTGGAAAACGTGGCGTGGTCGCCGGACGGCCAGTGGCTGGCGATATCCTGCTCCAGGCACGTATACGTATATACCGTGGACGGCACGGAGGTCTGGCGATCGGACGCCCATCCGAGCACCGTCAGCGCGATCGCCTGGTCCGGCGCGGCAGAGCTGGCGACGGCCTGTTACGGTCGCGTGACGTTCTTCGACGCGATCATCGGCGAGCCTCGACAGAAGCTGGAATGGCAGGGGTCCCTGGTGTCGATGGTATTGAGCCCGGACGGGGGCATCGTGGCCTGCGGCAGCCAGGACAACTCGGTGCACTTCTGGCGTCGAGACACGGGAAAGGACTCCATGATGTCCGGATATCCGGGCAAGCCTTCGGCCCTTGCCTTCGATGACACCGGCACCCTTTTGGCCACTGGCGGAGGGGAGGCGGTTACGGTCTGGAGCTTCGAGGGTAGGGGTCCGGAAGGCACGCGGCCCGGCGTATTGGACTACCATGCTCAGTTCATCACCGTACTTTCCTTCGCGCCCGGAGCGATAAACCTGGCATCGGGAGGCCGCGATGGGACCGTGGCTGCGTGGTCGCTGCAGCGAGATGGAGAAGGAGATCTGATCGGGTCCGGGGACGTGGCGGATGTCGTCGCCGGGTTGCACTGGCGGCCGGACGGGGGTGCCCTCGCCGCGCTCGATGCGCAGGGCGGCGTGACGGTCTGGCGAGTGAAAAACTGGTGAAGTACAAACGCTGGCTCTATCTCGGCCACCGCTGGCTGGGGATCTGCATGTGCCTGCTCGTGGCCATGTGGTTCTTCTCCGGCGTGGTGATGATGTATGTCGGTTTTCCGCAATTGACACGGGCGGAACGTCTTGCCGCGCTGCCGGTACTTGAACCGGATAAACTGTGGACCGGACCTGCTGAACTGTTGCAGTGCCTTGATCCGGCGCAGACCATCGAGGAACTGCGCCTTACCACCGTACTTGGACGGCCCGCCTGGCTCCTGCGTACCGGCGATGGCAACCACCATGGTCTGTTTGCCGACAACGGCGGTGTGATCGGTGAGATAGACGATGAAGACGCCGTTCACGCAAGCCGCGTTTATGTCCACTCAACCGGCCTCTCATCGATACAACCGGTGCACAAGGCACTCCTGCTCGTGGACCAGTGGTCCGTGTCCAGCAGCCTTCATCCTCATCGGCCGCTTCACTCGGTGGCATTGAACGATCCGGCCGGTACTGAACTGTATGTCTCTTCGGTGACCGGGGAAGTGGTACGCGATACTAACGCGCTGGAGCGCGGCTGGAACTGGCTGGGGGCGAACCTACACTGGATCTACCCTGTGCAGCTTCGCCAGCATGTCTCTGTCTGGCACTGGGTGGTCGTGGTGCTCTCACTCGCCGGCCTGGTATCCATGGTCACCGGTGCGGTGATCGGCTTTCTGCGATTGAGGTTTCGCAGGCGTTACCGCGGCAAAGATGTGACTCCCTACCGGGGCACGCTGAAACTACACCATATTCTGGGGTTGATTTTCGTGATACCGCTGACCACCTTCCTGCTCAGCGGCCTTCTGTCGATGAATCCCTGGGGGGTGTTTGACGATGACATTCCCTTCGGCGATCGCCTCGCCGCCTACCGAGACACGCCCACCGTCGGCGCCCTCGCCGCCTATCTGGACACGCCCACCTACGGCGCATTCGACGTCGGCGCCACCCATGTCGATGCAGTCTCCAGCGGCACGACCCATGTCGGTGCGCTCGCCGTCGGCACCGCTACCGTCCGCAGCCATCTGGACGGGGTCTGTCTACGACTCACTCGGTCACAGCCTGGAAATGCCGTCTGGCCGCGGCCTGAGTTTCCCGACAGACACGCGCGAACTGGTGTGGCAATGGCTGGGTGGTTCACCCTATGCCTATGCCGTCACCGGCGATGGCCAACGTCAAATGCTGACTTCATCGGAGCAGGGCAGTCTCGAGGAATCCGTCCTCACGCAAATAAAGCGGGGCATGGCCGGCCACCGGACCGTCTACATCGAACGGCTTACGGATTACGATCTCTATTACTACTCCCATCACCAGCGGTGGCGTCCACTACCCGTGTTGCGGGTGCGCTTCGATGATGCCAACGCAACCTGGTACCACATCGACCTCACCACCGGTGAGCTGATCAATCAACTCACGGAGACCGGGCGCGCGAAACGCTGGCTTTACAACGGCCTTCACAGCCTGGACTTCGGCTTTCTCATCGACAATCGCCCCGTTTGGGACGTGGTGGTGATCGTGCTGTGCGGAGCCGGTTTCCTGTTCTCTACAACCTCCGTCATCGTGTCCTGGCGGCGTGTGCTTCGCATACGTAAACGTTATCGCGTGAAAAAAGCATGAATGCTCAGACCCAACGCATCCGCGAATCACTCAGCAAACTCGACGCACTGGCTACAGGTCGAGGCCGCGTTCTTGGCCAGGTCGTGTGCTGTGAAGGCTGTTGCTGCGGCCAGACAGACAAGGGGTTCCCACCGTTTCCCCGCGACTGGCTTAAGCAGCAGTGGAATGAAGAAAAACTGAACAGGTCGGTGCAATTGACGATCTCCGGATGCCTTGGTCCGTGCGACCTGGCCAATGTCTTCTGTGTCATCTCGCCCGAGGGGATGCAGTGGTTTGGCGGCCTCCAGGAACAAAGGCATTACGACTTGCTCCTGTCATGGGCCAAAACCTCACGTGATGCGGGTGTGCTGATCGAACTGCCTGCCGAACTGAATCGCCACCGGTTTGAACGGTTCGCCGTTTCCCACCATCATGAGAATGGAGTTGACCCGGTCTAGCGGACATGTAACTTCTTATAACTATGGGGAATGCTACATGCCCGGACCTCTTGGTACCTGTCCGGCGGCTTTTAGCCGGCAGATGGCCGTCCTCGTTCGCTCCGGCCACAAGCAAGCAAATCACAGAATTCGCAGTGCAAGCATCGCTCGTTTGCCATCGAGTGGGAATGATCCTTTGATCCTCCAGGACTACCTCGCCGCCCTGCCCATGGACGACCTGAAATCCATGGCCGTCACCCTCGGCGTGCAGCCCGGCATGATCTCCCGCGCCCGGCTGATCCGCGAAATCACGGACCAGGTCTTCCAGCCGGGGTACATCGATCAGTGCGTGGACGATCTGAGCGAAGAAGCCCGGGAGATCCTGCTGGCCATACTGTCGGCCGGAGAGGCAGGACGGGTCTACGACACGAGGAATCCCTCCAACGACGGGTTGATCGAACAACTCCACGGACTGCTGAACCGGGGGCTCGTGATCGGCCGGCGGCCGGCGTACCGCACGGTCGACTTCACCGTGCCGGAAGACCTCCGGGACATGCTGATCCGCAATTTCACGGACCGGCTGGCGGGGTTTTTCTCGACGGAAGTGGGGAAATCGGAAGACGACGAAAGCCGGGACCTCACCGCGGTCCGAAACGTCTTCGCCCTGGTGAACGGCCTGCGGCACAACCCTGCTCGGCTCACGGACCGGGGCCTGCCCTACAAACGGGCACTCGACGCCATGGTGGAACGGCAGGAAGCCGTGATAAACGGCTTGCCGGATCCGGCGGAGGAAACCCCCGAACAGATGCGCTTCGTCATGGACTATGCACAGTGGCGAGGACTGACGCGCGTAGAGGACGGACGCCTCCGCGCCGACAGTGAATTCGAGTCGTGGCTTGAGCAGCCCACCACCGAAAAACTGGCGAACCTGTTGTCCTTCTGGCACGCCCGGGACCGGGCGCGTTCTCCCGCGATATCCGCACTGCCGGGCATCCTTCAACTATGCGTGGGTTTCGCGCAGGTGGACCTGGACCAGATCCTGCGCTGCGTGCTGGCCTGTTCATCTCCCCACGTGCGGACGGATGCCTTCAGCGACGAGGAAAGAGCGGAGATCCTCGCCGCGCTGCGCGAGCTCGAATGGATCGGTCTCCTGCGTCAGTACGACGGCAATAACGGTGCCGGCGGCGGCCTGGTGATCACGCCGGCGGGACGGCACGTATTTGGCGGGCAGGACTGGCCGGACGATCAGGCCTGGAGCACGCGGTTCGTCGTCCAGCCCACCTTCGAGATCATCGCGCCCCGGGACCTGGACCTGAGGATCCGGGAAAAACTCGAACGCTTCGCCGACCTCGAAAAGGTCGATCTCACGCTGACTTACCGGGTTACCCGCGATACCATCTACCGGGCCGCCAACACGGACATGTCCGGCGCGGACGTCAACACTTTCCTGGCGGACCATTCCGAGAAGGACGTGCCCCAGAACGTCGCGTACTCGATCCAGTCGTGGGGCGATGCGTACGGCCAGGTGTATTTCATGGAGACCTTCCTCCTCCGGACAGCCAGCGCCGAGATCGCCAGCCACATCAAGGCCCACGGGGAACTCGCGCCTTACATCAAGGGCGAGGTTGCCCCCGACGCACTGATCGTGGAACGCAAGACGTACCGGGAGCTGATGGACCTGCTGCAGAAACAGGGCTACATGCCGAGGTCGGGCATTGTTGGACCAGCGGAGGCCGCTACGGGTCCTAACGCTGGAGATGCGGTGCAGCGTGCCCGATCCGGCAACGGGAACGGCCTGCGTTCAGACCCAAAAGAACCGCGGGAGCAAAGCGGTCAACCCGGCCGAAGCGTTCATTCCGACCGAAGCGGCCTTACCGACCGAAGCGATCCTCCCGCGGACGGCGCGCAGCCTGCACCCCCTGAATCCAAACGTAAGCCGGTCCTCGGATTCGGGGACTGCCTGCCCGGCTTTCAGTTGCACCGGGGATCGGGCGGGGCCGACCGGAACGCCCCGCACATCGAGCAGGCCGCCAACCTGCAGTACCTGTCTCCCGGGCAGACCGAAGAACTCCTGGAAATGGCGGTGAAGAACAATCACCGGGCCGTCATCGAATACTACCTGGGCAACCGAAGCCGCAGCTTCCTGCACCGGATCAAGCCCATCCGCATCGAGCGGACCCGGGGCACTCCCTTCATCGAGGCGCACCGCATACCCGAGGGTGACGTGCACGCCTTCAAGATCGCGAACATCCGGGCGATCCGGATCGTATACGAGTACGAGGAACAGGCAGGCGACAGCTGAACGTTCCGCCGAGTGGAGGACCGACCATGCATACCACGCTGATCGACGTACACACGCTGAACCGGCATCACCAGGACCCGGACTGGCGCGTGATCGACGCCCGGTTCTCCCTGGCCGACGCGGGTCAGGGCGCTCGTGAGTATGGTGCAGGCCACGTCCCCGGCGCCCTGTACGCCCACCTGGACGACGACCTCTCCGGACCCATCATTCCCGGAGAAACCGGCCGCCATCCGCTGCCTACCGTGGAACGGGCCGTAGAGGTCTTCTCGCGGTTAGGAATCGACGGAAGCGTGCAGGTCGCGGTTTACGACGGTGCGGGCGGTTCGGTGGCTGCCCGGGTATGGTGGATGCTCCGCTGGCTGGGTCACGACGCCGTCGCCGTTGTGGACGGCGGCTGGCCGGCCTGGACCGGGGCGGGACTGCCGGTCACGCAAGAAGTAGGGGAAGTGACGCCGCGCACCTTCGTGCCCAACGTTCGGGCAAACCTCGTCACCGACGTGGACGGCGTCGACCGGCACCGGAAGGATGCGGACTGGGCCGTCCTGGATGCTCGCACGCCGGAGCGCTTCCGTGGCGAACAGGAGCCCATCGATCCCGTGGCCGGTCATATCCCGGGCGCCACATGCGCGTCTTTCGATGTGAACCTGGGGGAAGACGGATGTTTTCGGTCGCAGGAGGAGCTGAGGCGGAGATTCGAGGGGTTATTTGGCGGGGTGCTGGCCGACCGCGCCATAAACTACTGCGGATCGGGTGTATCGGCCTGCCACAACCTGCTCGCCATCGCCCACGCGGGCCTGGGCGATGCCGTACTTTACCCCGGTTCCTGGAGCGAATGGATTACCGACGAGGACCGGCCAATCGGGACGGGGGAGGGGTGAAGTTCACTAGGCGTTATTTCGACTTCGATATAGACTTCTCTAATTGAATTGGAATGACACAGAGATTACTAGGAAGGAATCAACAAACAAAACCTCGACCAAAATCTGCACGGGCAGAAGCATGCGTATGTGGTGGCCGCCTAGCACATAGTTTAAAACTAGATTCACTCTCCGATGTCATGCTGGACTCCGCCCCATTCGCGGCTTTCTATACTTGAAGATGGTCTTGCTGCAATACCCAATCGTTGTGTGATTGCACTAGCTAGTTGAAATCCCTTCCCCCCTCTGGTATTGTCGGTTACAACGAATTCGGCGTTGGTAGCTTTCACATACTCTAAGGTTCCCTCAAAGTCGGCATGATTCGACATTGCCACTTGATAAGCTCTTTCAGAATACTCTACAACTGGTGTGTCCGGTCGAGTGAAATAGGCACTAAGTACAATCTTGGATCCTGATTCCACATCTACCGGTTTTTGGTCGCCTGTTCCATAAACTCTAACATAGTAGCCATCTTTTAAAAGTAACTCAGCTTCTTCAGAAGGATGAGCTACTAGCTGTGGGATAGTATATCCGAATTTCTGGTAGACACTGACTTCCTTTAATAACCTGAGGCTTCCAATGATTGGGC
>JAPOYX010000252.1:0-1119 GCA_026706345.1 Gemmatimonadota bacterium
GATCGCGTCGATGGATTCGGGAATCGTGACCGACTCCTGCGGAAGATGGATACCGAACATGATGTCGCGTCCGGACTTCACGAAAGTGTCCTCCCACACGGGTACTTCGTAGATGTCGCCCCGCGGCCGCCCCAGGTCACGTGCGTACTTGAAGATCGAAGCGTTGCCGAGAAACCCCTCGTCGGTGGAGATCAGCCGGATCCGGTCGTGGGCCGCGAACAGCGCCTTGGCCTCATCCACCGAGAGATCCTCCTTCGGTGTCGCAAGCACCGAGATGAAGTGCCCGTGGGTAATCGGGGTATGCACCAGCAGCCCCGTCGCCTCCACGTGGGGCATGATGGTCATCAGATCGACGGCCTGATGATTGGGGGCCTTGTCCACCTGCAGCGCATTCACGATCCCGCGGTGGTAGTCGCCCGGATCGGCGACGCGCCGAACGATCGTGATGGCGACCCGCTCCACACCGACACCCCGGTCCAGGCAGTCGATGGTCCGGATCAGCCCGGTCGTGTTGCAGGACGTCAGTTTGAGAAAATCCTGATTCAAGCCGCTCTCATAGTTGGCGTAGCCATGAAAGAACACATCGGCGATCTCGTCCTTTTCCCCGCCCTGAAAGACGGCCTTCTTGCCGTGTGCCTGATAGAGCACCTTGTTCTGCGCACCGATGCCGCCGGGCGCCGCATCGAGCACGATGTCGACCTGCGGCAGGACATCATCCAGGGTGCCCGACACCGGCACACCGGCCGCTTCGAGCCGCGCCCGGGCCCCGTCGAACGCGGCGTAGAGCTTGTGGGGCATCCCGCGCTCTTTGAGGGCCCGCACCGTGAGGGTCGGCGCTGCGTCCACGACGCCGACAAGCTCCATGTCTCCCTGCAGCTCGACGCCGTCCGCGAGCCGCTGGCCGATGACCCCATAGCCGGAAACCAGAACCTTGATCATGGTTGACCTCGAATGCGCCTGTTCATGGGGCGACATCCGCGCCCCGCCTGAACGGTACGGTAGCATATACCGGCCCGATCCCGGGATGGCGCCGGGATGTCGATGAAGTCAGGTTTCGGTGTACAAAGGTCCAATAAACCTATGATAATCATGATATTAGAAAGCCGGATTGCATCCGGA
>JAPOYX010000252.1:1129-2540 GCA_026706345.1 Gemmatimonadota bacterium
CGGCGCGTGCTGTAAAGTCGCTTGGCCGTTGGCGTCAGTCATAGGAAGAACAACAATTATGGATCTGATACCGAATAACGGGCCTCATCTGCACATCGTCCTGAATCATCTCCCGATCTATGGATCGATTCTCGCGCTGGGTCTCTTCCTGGCTTCGGTGCACTGGCGGAGCTGGTTTCGTCCCGAGTTCGACCTGAGAAGCTCCGACGTCAAACAGGCCAGCCTCATCGTGTTCGTGCTCCTGGGGATCGTCGCGATCCCGACCTACATCTCCGGGGCGGCGACGCGGTGGGCGTACGAGGGACGCCCCGATGTGGCGATGGACGTGGTCCTGGCCCATCAGGAAGCTGCGCTGATGCAGTTCCTGTTAATGGGGTTGACCGGAAGCATGGCGTGGCTCGCGCTGTGGCAGCGGCGCCGCTTTGCGCAGGTGCACGCCTGGAACCTCTACGCCATCCTGGTGCTTTCGGTGCTTTCGGTCGTGTTTCTGATCAGGACCGGGAGTCTCGGGGGCACCATCGTCCGTCCGGATCTTCATGAAACGGCCGCGTCGGCGGAGGGATCGGGCATCATCGAGCTGATCGAGACGACCATCCAGAGCATCATCTGGGCGTGGCCCTCGATGGAGGCGGCGCATTTCGTCGGTATGGCGGTGGTCTTCGGTGTGGTGTCGATCATCGGGCTGCGCGCGCTCGGCATCGCCAGGAGCATCCCGTTCTCCGCCCTGCACCGGCTGCTGCCGCTGGGCGCGCTGGGACTGGCCGTCAACATCGTGACCGGCATGTTCTTCTTCATCGCCGATTCGGGGCGCTACGTCGCCATGGACGGTTTTCCGCCCAAGATCATCTGGCTGGTCATCGGTGGGCTCGCGATCCTGTATTTCACCATCTTCGATGAGATCTGGGCGGTGAAATCCGGAGACGACGCGCCCGCAACGGCCAAGGTCATGGCTGCCGTGACGATGGTCTCGTGGGCCTGCGTGCTGGTGTTCGGTCGCTTGCTGCCGTACTACGGAGACGGAGGCTAACGGATGGGTTTCGTAATCGCGCTTCTTTTCGTGGTCGGCGTACTGGCTGTGGTCGTGGGATTGACCTATTGGATCGACAGGGATGCCGACAGCAGCGATAGCGCGTAAGAGGGAGTACTCATGAGTTTCCTAAGCTGGATGGAAACGACGGCCTACTCGGAGTGGATCGTCGCCGGGCTGGTCGGATGGCCGCTGATGCTGGCGATGCATGCCATGGGTCTGGCGATCATCGTCGGCATCATGTTCGTGCTCAGCCTGCGCATGCTGGGCTGCTTCAAGCCGATTCCCTATGTCGCGCTGAACGACCTCATGGCGTTCGGCTGGATCGGCATCTTCATCAACGTCTTCTCCGGCGTGTCGCTGTTCATGGCCCAGGCCACGTTC
>JAPOYX010000253.1:0-1087 GCA_026706345.1 Gemmatimonadota bacterium
CGCGACTCCGGTTGCAGCGACGGAGAGATTCTCGAGGTCAACCAGGTCGTGGCGTACTTCAATTACTCGAATCGCCTCCTGAACGGCCTGGGCGTGACGACGGACGGTGACGAAATTGGCTACTACGACTGACCAGGACGTCGGCTCGCATTCCACAACCTACTTGCGAAATGCCTGGTATGTCGCGGCCTTGTCGAGGGAAATCGGCAGGCAATTGACGCCGTTGCAGATGCTTGGCGAACGGATCGTGGTATTTCGCGACCGCCGCGGTGTACCGGTTGTGCTTGAGGACGCCTGCCCCCACAGAAAGTTGCCGTTGTCCAGGGGGCGGCTCACGGGCAACTGTGTCGAATGCGGTTACCATGGATTGACGTTCGACGCTTCCGGCGCCTGCGTCAGGGCGCCGACGCAAGGTCTGATTCCACCTCTGGCTCGCGTGCTCAGCTATCCGGCCGTGGACAAGTACGGTCTCCTGTGGGTGTGGATGGGCGAACCGTCTGCGGCAGACGAAGCCGATCTGATCGACATCGAATACGCAGAGCATCCGGACTGGCATATCACCCGGGGCGCCGCGTTGTCGTGCCGGTGCAATTACCTCTACCTGATGGACAACCTTCTCGACCCTTCCCACGTTGCGTGGGTTCATCCAACGACGTTCGCCTCTTCGGGCACGCAGGACACGCCGCTTCATCGGGAAGAGCGATCCGACGGTCTCGTCGTGAGCCGCTGGATCAGGGACGTTGAGCTTCCCGGCTATTACACACGGCTTGTCAAGTTCACGGGAAACTGCGACCGGCTGCAGCACTACGAAGTTCGATACCCCTCGACCGCGATCAACAGATCCATTTTCGTCCCCTCCGGTCAGGGTGGCGAACATTGGCGCCAGGCGGAGCATCCGTACGTCATGGTCTCCTACCACTTCATCACGCCGACCGACGAGAACAATACCCGGTACCACTGGTTGCAACAGCGAAATACGGATTCCGACGACGAATCGATCACCGAGACGATCGCCCAGGGCGCATTGGAAGCGTTCGAAGAGGATCGCGAGGTGTTGGAGGCCGTGCACGAGGGTATTGCCAACGAG
>JAPOYX010000253.1:1121-3792 GCA_026706345.1 Gemmatimonadota bacterium
GGTCAAACCGCCCCTGCCGGACGGAGGTAGCGGCCTTGCTCTTGTTGGTTCCGTTCGTCTGTTCGCGGACCACAGGCGAGATGCGGGTCAGCAGAATGTTCTCAGGGTGACGAAATGCCTGTTATCGCCTGCCCGGGGAATACACCTTCAACCAACTGACCATCGCGCACAATCGGTGTGCCGCCCACCAGCACGTGCTGGATTCCCTCGGATGGGATGTCGCCCCGGGTGTAGGTCGAGCGGTCCAGAATACGGGCAGGATCGAAGAGTGTCAGATCGGCATCGGCGCCTTCCTGCACCCTTCCTTTCCCTTGCATCACCGGCGCCACGGCTTCCAGCCGTCGTGCCGGCTGGATGGTCATCTTGCTCAGGGCGTCCATCAGCGAGAGCGCCTGGCGGTCCCGGCTGTAATGCCCCAGCACCCGGGCGAAAGTGCCGGCCCCGCGAGGATGTGCGGGCCCGAAGAGAAACGGGATGCCATCGCTGGCCACGATGACGTCGGGTTGGGCCACGATCCACTCGTTGGTGTCTTCCTGGCGGCCGTGGATGATCACCCAGCCGCCTTCTTCCCGGTACCTGGCGAAGGTTTCGGCAGTCAACCGTTCCCCGGTGGCAGCCCATTGGAGGCGTCCGTATTCGTCGTCGGACAGCCCCTCCCAGGAATCGAAATAGGCCGACTCGATCGCGGTCGAACCTGCCGTGTAAGGGTAGGACTCGGTGGTGATGTCCAGGCCACGGCTCACCGCACCGCGTATCATTTCCATTGCTACCCGGGCTTCCTCCTCGGCGCTGCTGTTCAAGTGCACGATGTGGACGGAGGCTCCCGTGCTGGCGGCCAGGGCGATGACTTCCTGAAAACCTCCCAGGATGCCGCCGGAGTCTTCTGCGCGAAGGTGGACGTATGCGGCTACGCCCTGCCGCTCGGCCAGTTGGAAAAGCCTCATGATCTCGAGCCTGGAGGCTCCGGGCGTGTAGGTGATCCCGAAACCCAGACCCAGGGCGCCCTCCTGCAATCCGGTCTCCATCAATTGGCCGAGTTCGTCGATCCGTTCCTCGGAGAGAAGCTCGTAGGCATAGTTCCCCGCGTCCATCTGGCTGGCTTGCTCGGCCGACACGGTCGGCCAGTGTCCGACGTCCAGGCCATCCACCAGCTTGACGCGAGCCGGCCAGTGGCCGACCGAGGCACCGTAGTGGATGAGAGCCGATCCCTCCCGGGAAGCCAACCACTCACCAACAGGGAAGACCCCGACTTCCATCTCCAGAGCCGTCGTCACCCCATCCTGTGCCTGGAGCCGGTTACTGACGGGGTCCTGGCCATGCGCGTGCAGATCGATAAACCCGGGAGCTACCACCAGACCCGTGGCCTCTATCGTGTCCCGGCCCACCAGACTTTGCTCGCTGACCATGGCGATCAGGCCCTCGTCGATCCCCACGTTGCGTACGGCATCAAGCCCGGTCTCGGGGTCCATGACACGACCACCCAGTATGACCAGATCGAACTCCGGGTCCGGTGTCTCGGCGCAGCCGCTCAAGCCGAGGGTTTCGACCCACAGAAGCGCGAGGGCCAGGCAGAAAATTCCCTGGTGGCGACGGATTCCTGTGAGTGTTTTCGACATCGTTCCCCGCTCTCAGCCTGCGTTGCGCCCCGATTCCGCCATCGCGGCGCCGGGCGATGCCCCATTGTAAAGTGGAAGATAACGCGCACAAAATATGGCCATTGGCACGAGTAGGAACGGTCGAAGCCGAGTCGAATGTCGACTTCGCGCGGCGGCTGAATCGGAGAATCTCTTGATCCGGAAGTCTTCCAGAAATGCGGTTGTCGTGGGCTCCGGTATCGCCGGACTGTCGACCGCGTACGAACTCCGGAAGGCAGGGTTTACGGTAACGGTGCTCGAAGAAAAGCACTTGCCCGGCGGCCGTATGGCGGAGGAGAAAGTCGGCTCCTTCATGAACATCACCGGCGCCAGTGGCCTGAATGCCTGGTATCACGAGATGTTCGACCTTTGTGATGAACTCGGGCAGGGCGATTGCCTGGAAAAGCTCTCCAGCTTCGGTACCGGCGCCGCGACGGACGGCAAGGTTCAGTACCCGATGAGCAACGCTCCCACGCGGTACGAGTTGCTCACTTCGCCGGTACTGAGCCTGCGATCGAAGTTGCGGCTGGCGTCCCTCCTTCCCGATATCGGACGGGCCCGGCGTCGAGTCGATCCGTGCCTGATACACACGGCCGCCGATTTCGACGACGAAAGCTTGTCTGAGTACCTGACGCGAAAGGTCGGCAAGGATTTTCTCGAATACGTGGTTTCTCCCCTGTTCAACGTAGCGCTCGCGTACAACATGGAGCAGCTGTCGAAGGCGGTGTTTCTCGCACGGGTGGCCCACATCAAGGAGCGAGATGGTTACTGTTTCAAGGACGGCATCGGCTTTCTGACGCGTACGCTCGCGAGCATGCTCGACGTTCGACTGAATGCCCGTGTCACCCGGATCGTCCGGTCGGACAACGGTCGCGGCAGGCGAATCCACTACGAAACGCCTGATGGCGGAGAATCGATCGAGGCGGACATTACGATCATGGCCACGCCCGGCAATCGCGTATCGCAGATCGTCGCGGACAAGTCCCGATGGGAGCAGCGTTTCTTTGAAGCCGACGTGCCGTACTGCCAATTCGGCA
>JAPOYX010000254.1 GCA_026706345.1 Gemmatimonadota bacterium
GCGGTCAATCACCTCCTGATGTCTCACCGCATAGGAGGTATCAAAATAGGCGCGCTCTTCGGCCAGCTTCTGAAAGAGCATGACCGAACGCTGCTGATGGGCCCGATTCTCGCTGTGCATAAACGGGACGTACACGAAATAGCGCTCGACCAAATGTAACTGTCGGTCCAATCCCGCAGCGATCATTTGCTCCGCTATCTGCTGGGCCAGCGGGTCGTTGCGGAACATATTGCGGGGAAACTGATCCAGGACCAGGATAAGCGCCACACCGCCCCGCGCCGTCTCCGTCCAGTGGGTCAGTTGGCCTTGAGCGGCCAGTTCATAGCCGGCCTGGAAACGCTGGACAATCTCCCGGTCGAAGTCGGCATTCTGAACAAACCAGCGCGGGGCGTATTCTTCAAAATAGGCCGGCTCATCCCGGATTTCGCCAAACCAGAAGGTCAGGATTTCTTCGATGTCGGCCATGCGCGGACCGTCCCGGCAGGAGTGCAGACCGGGGCGGACCCGAACGGCCCGCCCTGGTTCTAAGGGTTAAATTGCCCGGTAGGCGGCAAACGACTGCGTTGACGACCGCGCACTGGGGTCGGTTATCACGTTGATCACCGCCGGCTTGCCCGAGGCAACGGCACGTTCGAGGGCGGGCCGAATGTCTTCCGGCCTTTCGACAAACTCACCGTGCGCCCCGAACACCTTGGCCATCTCGTCATACCGGCTGAAGCCCAGGTCGCGTCCGGCGTTCATCACCCCCGCGCCGGCCCAGCCGCCGTTATTGCTGATAACGATGATGGCCGGAATGTTCTTGCGGACCATGGTGTCGATTTCCATGCCGTTCATGCCAAACGAACCGTCTCCGCTGAGGACAATGACCTGGGTGTCCGGTTTGGCCACTTTTGCGCCGAGTCCGAACGGCACGGCCACGCCCATACAGCCGTTCGGGCCGGCGTTGACCCGGTGGCCGGGAGCGTTCGTCGGCACCGACTGCCGCGCAAAATTGAGAATCTCGTGGCCGTCGACGACAATAATGGCGTCGCGGTCCATAAAATCCCGGACCTCTTTGCACAGCCGCAGGGGGTGCATGGGAGACGATTCCGCCTGCATGATGGCGCTCATCTTTTCCTGGGAACGTTGGTCATGGCCGCGCAGCGTATCGATCCAGGCCAGTTCGTCCCGGCCCCGGAAAGAGTCGCTGGCCTCGTCTGTCAGCTGGCGTAAGACCATCTTGGCGTCACCCACGATACCGACATCAACCGCGCGGTTGCGACCGATCTCTTCGTCCGCAATATCGACCTGGATCATTTTGACATCTTCCGCAAAACGCGGCGCCTGCCCGAAACCCAGAATGAAGTTGAGGCGCGTACCGACAATCAGCACCACGTCAGCCTCTTTCCAGGCCCGGTTGCGCGCGCCCAGAAAGCTCAGGGCATGGTCCTCAGGAATAACGCCACGCCCCTGTGGGGTGGTATAAAAGGGGATGCCGGTCGTTTCCACAAACTCCTGGAGTTCCTGCATCGCGCCCGACCACATGATACCAGTCCCGGTAATGACCAAGGGTCGCTCGGCCGCCTTCAGCAGCGCCACCGCCTCCTTGACCAGGGCCGGATCACCGGCCACCCGCGGGACTTGGTGGGGACGCTTGGGAAACGTGACTTCCTCTTCTTCAACCACACGGTAGAGGACGTCGCCCGGCAGGTCGACATAGACCGGACCCGGCTGACCGCTGGTGGCCACGCGAAAGGCTTTATTGATGATTTCCGGAATGCGACGCGCGTCTTTGACCCGCTCGGACATTTTGGTGATCGGCTTGAACATGCCGACCTGATCCATCTCCTGGAATGCGCCCATGCCGTCCTGGGAAATGGCACTCGCTCCGCCCAGAGCAACGACCGGAACGGCGTCCAGATAGGCATTGCCAACCCCGGTGATCAGATTGGTGACACCGGGGCCGGAGGCGGCAAAGCACACCCCTGGCCTGCCCAGCACCCGGCTATAGGCGTGGGCGGCCATGGAAGCCCCCTGCTCGTGGCGCACATCGACCGAGTTAAATCCAATCTCAATGCATTTGGAGGCCACATCGACCATCGGTCCGCCGGTGATATAGAAAACGGTATCCACGCCTTCGTCTTTGAGCGATTTGACAACCAATGAATTGCCATCAACTTTTGCCATACTCTCCTCCCTTTTCTTCTGGGTTCATCCCGTGTGACCGGGCATCTTATCCTTAGTGCGCACGAAAATGCCAGAGGTGGACTCTGCATATCACACCCGCGCCACCAGTCGTCCCTCAGCCCGCAATGCCTGTCCTGAGCCGAGTCGAAGGGCCACCCCCATCGATTCCGTATTATAGACAACACCACTCCGGCCAAAGGGATCGAGCAGAATCAGACCGGCCTCTCCCCGTGTCTGTCGTGTAAGGCGAGCCAGAGCAGCGCGAGCGGCTTGCGCGGGGTCTTTGCCGCCGCGCAGCAATTCCACCGCCGTACGGGCCAGGGTCGCCCGAATAATGTCCTCGCCATCACCTGTTACCGAGCAGGCGCCAATTGCGCTGTCCGCATACGTCCCGGCCCCAATAACGGCAGAGTCGCCCACACGGCCGGAGCGCTTGCCCATCACGCCGCCGGTTGAGGTTGCCGCCGCCAGCCCGCCCGCCGAATCCAGGGCAACCGCACCAACCGTCCCGGGTTCGCCTGCGGTTTGTTGCGCCTGCCAGCGCTGGTGCTGGCGGGCGGTAATCAGTTCGTCCACCGCAGCGGGCGGTAGTCCGTGCTCTCGTGCGAATCGTTCGGCACCCTCGCCGACCAGAAATACGTGTCGCCCGTCCGTCATGACAGCCCGAGCCAGTTGGATGGCGTTCTTGATATTCCTGACCGCCCCCACGGCGCCGGTCTGAAATGTGGAGCCGTCCATAAGGGAAGCGTCAACCTCGACCGTCCCGTCTTCTGTCAGGCAGGAGCCAAGGCCGGCATTGAAGAGAGGATGATCTTCGAGAGTCACGGTTGCTTGCACGACTGCGTCGAGTGCAGACCCACCCCGAACAAGAATATTCCAGCCCGCGGCAAAGGCCGCCTCCAACCCTGATCGACGTTCGGCTTGCAGTGCTGGTGGCGTCGCAGCTCCGGCGCCACCGTGGACGATCAGAGCGGGGGTCATGGCGGAAAAGGGCGAACGCTACGGGCGGCCGCCTACAGGTCCAGCGTCTGGGCCACTACTTCACGGTGGGTCGGGGCACTGCCGAAGGCGGCTTCGGATGCCAGGCCACGGCGATAAAAGAGGTGCATATCGTGCTCCCAGGTAAACCCGATGCCGCCATGAACCTGAATGGCCTCACTGGTCACCGTCTTGCACATATCGCTGCAATACGCCTTGGCCATAGGTACGGCCTGGGACGCTTCGTCCACATTCTCATCGACCGTCCAGGCCGCGTAATAGGTCAGTGAGCGTGCGTTTTCGACCTGGACCATCATATCCACACATTTGTGTTTGACGGCTTGAAAACTGCCTATGGGTTTCCCGAACTGCACCCGCTCCTTGGCGTACTCAACGGCCATATCGAGCGCCTGCTGTCCGGTCCCGACCATCTCGGTGCACAGCCCGGCGATGGCTTGATCGAGGACGCGCTGGAGAATCGACCAGCCCCGGCCCACCTCGCCAAGAACCTGCGAGCCAGCTATCGCAACATCCTGGAAAGCGACGTGACACTGGCGACGGGTCATGTCTACGGTTTTCAGTTGGGTGATCTCGACCCCCGGCGACTTGGCATCGACCAGAAAGAGCGTAATGCCCTCTTCTGCCGGAGCATCGGGTGAACCGGTACGTGCGGCAACCACCATCTGGTCGGCAACATGCGCGTCCGGCACAAAGAGTTTTTCCCCGGACAGCACAAAGTCGCTGCCCCGAGCCGTGGCCGGCATACCAATGCCGCCAGCGTCATAGCGGCCGCTCTTTTCGGCCTGGGCCAAGGTCATGACCAGTTCACCAGCCGCGACCTGGGGAAGAACGGCAGCCTTTTGCTCGTCCGAGCCGCCGGCCAGCACGGCCGGGCCGCCCAGGAGCACGGTCGCCGAAAACGGTCCAGGCATCAGAGACCTGCCCATCTCTTCCATCACCACAACCAGATCGAGAAAACTCCCGCCAATACCGCCGTGCTCCTCGGGAATCAGAATACCCATCCAGCCCAACTCAGCGGCTTTTTTCCAGAGTTCCGTGGCGTGGGCGCTGTCGTCTTCCATCATCTTGCGCACGAAGGTGGTCGGACACTCCGCGTCCAGGAACTTTCGGGCCGAGTCGCGCAGCAATTCTTGATCTTCACTGAAACCGAAATCCATGCTTCCTCCCTATCCCTTTGGTAAACGCAGGACGCGCTCGCCAACGATGTTGCGCATGATCTCCGACGTCCCGCCCGCAATCGTGTACAGCCGGGAGCCTAAGGCGCGGCGCGCCCAAAAACCGTTATCGATACCCTGAGCTTCCCCCAAGGCGCACTGGCTGTAGGGACCCAGCAGCTCCATGGCAACATGCGCCATGCGGAGATAGCGTCCACTCCCGGCCAGCTTGCTGATAGACCCTCCCCGTCCCCGCGCGTCGCCGCGCAACTGTTGGGTCAGTTGCCGATAGCCGCCCAACTTGAGCGCCTGGATTTCAATATGAAAGGCGGCCAGCCTTTGGCGTACATCCGGGTCATCGGTTGCCGGTTGGCCATGGACTTCCAGGTCTTTGAGGCCGGCCTTCAGTCTGTCCAGCATGGGCTCCAGGTTGTAGACCATGCCAAAGTTCGCCCGCTCGAACATAAGCGTGGTAATCGCGACCTGCCAGCCGTTGTTCCGTTCGCCGACCAGATTGGCTTTGGGCACCCGGACATCCTCGAAGAAGACCTCGTTGAATTCCGCATCGCCGGAGATTTGGACCAAGGGCCGGACTGTCACCCCAGGCGCATGCATATCCACCAAGAGATAGGACAGTCCTTTGTGCTTGGGCGCGTCGGGGTCGGTCCGCGCCACAAGAATGCAGTAGTCCGCCTTGTGGGCAAAGCTCGTCCAGACCTTTTGGCCGTTCACGACAAAGTCGTCACCATCATCAACCGCCCGTGTCTGGAGGGAGGCTAGGTCCGAGCCGGAGCCCGGTTCGGAATAGCCCTGACACCATAATTCCTCAGCGCTGAGTATCCTGGGGACAAAACGCTCTTTCTGCTCCTCCGTTCCCCAGTGCATCAAGGTAGGGCCGACCAGCGAGATACCCAGCGGGCTGGCTAGGCCGGGCGCGGGCACCCGGGCCCGCGCCTGCCGGCAGCTGCTGTGCTCCATGCTCGTAGCGCCCCGACCGCCGTACTCCTGGGGCCAATGAATGCCGACCCAGCCCGCGCCGTGCAGCTTCTTCTGCCAGTCGAACTTGATCTGAAAGCGCTCTTCCTGGTCGATAATCTCAAAGGTCTCCGGGTCGTAGTTGTCCGCCGGATTAGCTTCGAGCCACGAGCGTAGCTCCTGCCGAAACGCGTCTTCTTGCGGAGAATAGTCAAAGTCCACGCCGTACTCCTGTCGCGGAAAAGTATCGCGCGCGAATTATAGTTTTTGGTCAGGAGAAAGGAAAGGGGTCAAGGCGAAAGGCTGCGCCCGGCTTGACACCCGGCCCGTGGGCTGACTAATTGAGCCCGACATCTTTCTCTAGCTGATCGGGGGTTCGGGTGCGTTATCGCCAAACATTCATCCCAACATTACGTGAAGATCCGACCGAGGCCGAAGTCATCAGCCACAAGCTCTTACTGCGCGCCGGTATGATGCGCCAGGTGGCGCGCGGCGTGTATGACTTTCTGCCGCTCGGGCTGCGCGTTGTGCGGAAAGTCGAAAACATTGTACGCGAAGAAATGAACCGCGCAGGGGCCCAGGAAATTCTCATGCCGGCGGTCTGTCCGG
>JAPOYX010000255.1 GCA_026706345.1 Gemmatimonadota bacterium
CAGCCGGCCGGCCCGAACCGCATCGCTGATCTGCAGAAAGACGATGCCGACGATGGACAGTTCGACTATTTCCGCGACGCCCTGGATGGGCGCGTTGAACAGGTACCGGGAGAGCACGTCCACGTTGATGATCACCATCAGGGCGAATATCCAGACGGTGCCCACGCTGTTGAGCCCGGCCACGAGGCCGGAGAACGCGCGTATCAGGGGGTTGCCAGGCTTGGGTCCGGCTTCAGCGCCCGCACTCACAGTTCCCGGTCCCAGTGCCGGACGATGGGCTGGTTGTTGGCGCGCATGATGTCCATGTAGTCGCGCAGGATCTGCTTGCCGGGCAGTCCGCGCTCTTCCAGATCCTCGGCCCATTCCTGCGCCATGTTGGGCAGGCTCTCGGCCCAGACGCGGCGCTGTTCGTCGGTCAGCGGCTGGATCGTGCCGCCCTGCTCCACGAATTCGTGGCGGCTGGACTCGGCGCGCCGGTCGGTCTCCAGCGCCAGCTCGTCGCGGTAGTCGATGGCCGTCTCGGAGAGCACCCGGCGGACTTCATCGGGCAGCAATTCCCAGGAGCGCCGGTTCATGGCGATGACCTTGGATGTGACCGCTCCGAGGCGGATGTCAATCATGTACGGCGCAACTTCATAAAGTTTGTACGCTACCGCGGACTCCGCCCAGGCCACTGTCCCGTCGGTCAATCCAGTCGCAATGTTGTTGTAGAAATCGCCCAGATTGCTGCTCACCGCGGCCGAACCGAGTCCCTGCACGTAGCGCAGGTTCAACCCGACGCCGCAGATCTTCGTGCCCCTGAAATCCTCCAGCGTTTCTATGGGTTCGTTCATCAACACCTGGTACGTGTCGATCGACCCCGCCGCGGTGAGAAAGACCTGGTTGTAGTCGTCCCACTGCTCGCGCAGGGCCGGATAACGTTCCACCAGTTCATCCACGGTACGGGCCACCAGGCCGATGTCCGCGGTGACCAGCGGCGTCACGTAACTGATGTTGAAGAACGGAATCTTGTCCGGATGAAACGGCGAGGTGATGATGCCGATATCCGCCAACCCGTACTGCAGTGCCTCGAGCACGCCGCCCGTCTTGGCAACGGTGCCGCCGAACGCCCGGTTCCAGTCGATCTCGTAGTTGCCGGTTTCAGCCAGCCGGCGATCCACCTCGGGCATGTAGTAGTCAAGGAACACGCGCACCCACAACGCCGTGGGCGCATAGGCGTCGATCACCGTCAGCGGCACGACCTCCTGTGCGCGGGCGGGTTTGGCTCCAAGGAACGCAGCGCAGATTCCGGCCAGAATCAGCACGCGGGGGCGGCGGCGCGGCTTGGGGGCACGAATCGGATTCATGGACATTCTCTTTCCCGTTTGAACGGACTGTACACGCCAGTCTATCGTGTGCGCAGTCTTTCGCGAGTTTCGGCAGACCAGTTTCCCACGTATACTCGCGAACTGAGGCTACGGGCGGATATTAGCGATATTTCCGTCGCCAAGGAAACAATTTCGAAATCTGCGGCCACCGATCCAGATACAGGTACCTAAATGGCAAGCGTAACAGGGACCAACGGCCGCGAAACTCTCGCGTCCATCGCCTACCAGCGGCTGCTGGACGATATCGTCGGCGGGCGGCTGCAGCCCGGCAGCAAACTTCGGCTTCAGTTTCTCACTGAACGCTATGCAGTCGGCAACAGCCCGCTGCGCGAAGCCCTTAACCGGCTTTCCGCCAATGGCATGGTGCAGCGCGAGGAAAACCGGGGGTTTCGCGTCTCGCCGGCATCGGCGGAGGAACTGTCGGAACTGATTCGGACACGCTGCTGGCTGGAGGAAATTGCGCTGCGGGAATCCATCCGGCACGGTGACGCGGCATGGGAAGAAGGTGTGTTGGTGGCATATCACCGGCTATCGAAGAGAAATCGGCTGTCGGACGAAGAGTATGTCACGTTCGACGGAACCTGGGAGGACCTTCACCGCGCGTATCACCTGTCCCTGCTTTCCGCCTGCAATTCGAAAATCCTCCTGGACTTTTGTGCGCAACTGCATGAACAGACTCTGCGCTACCGCAATCTCAGTTCCATGCAAGCCTATCGGGACCGCCACGAACTGGACGAGCATCGTGCGATCCGCGATGCGGTGTTGGACCGCGATGGCGACAAGGCCGTGGAATTGCTGCGGGCCCACTACCGAATCACCGGCGAAATCGCCCTCGCCCGCGGTAACCTTTCCTGAACCGGGCCCGGTCTGACCTACTTCTTTCCTGGCGCAAACAACAGTCGGAGACAAATGATGAAAGTCGGATTCATCGGCCTGGGACGCATGGGCCATGGGATGGCGTCGAGAATC
>JAPOYX010000256.1 GCA_026706345.1 Gemmatimonadota bacterium
CAGATGTTCAACCTCATCCCCTACCTGTCGGTGCTCGACAACATCACCCTGCCTGTGCGCATGCACGCGGGGCGCCGGGCCCGGCTGGACGGCGCGGGCGTGAAGGAGACCGCCGCGCTGCTGGCCGGTCATCTCCACATCGGCGATCTGCTGAAGAAGCCTGTAACGGAACTCTCGGTGGGCCAGCAACAGCGGGTGGCGGCCTGCCGCGCGCTCATCGGGGCGCCGGAGCTCATCGTCGCCGATGAGCCGACCTCCTCCCTGGATTTCGACCGCCGCGAGGACTTCCTCGAGCTGCTTTTTCAGGAGTGCGAACGCGCCGGTGCAACGCTGGTGTTCGTGAGCCACGACCGCACCCTGGAGAGCATGTTCTCCCGCACAATCTCGCTCCCCGACGTCAACAAGGCGGTATCGTGATGCTGGTTCTGGATCTCGCGCTCAAGTCGCTCCGCAACCGCGCCTTCAGCACCTCGCTCACGGTGGGCTCCATCGCCCTCAGTGTCGCCCTCCTGGTCGGCGTCGAGAACGTGCGCGTGGGCATGCGCGAGAGCTTCTCCAACACCATCAGCCAGACCGACCTGATCGTGGGGACCAAGGGCGGCACGATTCAGCTGCTGCTGTATTCGGTCTTCGGCATGGGAGCGTCGACGGAGAACGTTTCCTGGGAGGCCTACAGGCAGTGGGCGGACCACCCCGCCGTCGCGTGGACCATTCCCTATAGCCTGGGGGACAGCCACAGAGGATTCCGGGTCATCGGCACGAACGAAGACTTCTATCGCCACTACCGCTACCGCGGAGGCCAGGAAATCGCGCTGGCGGAGGGACGGGCGAGCGAGAACCTGTACGACGTGACCCTGGGCGCGGACGTGGCGTCCGAGCTGAACTACTCGCTGGGCGACGAGATCGCGGTGACGCACGGGCTCGGCGAGGTGGGCTTCCTGGTCCACGACCACATGCCCTTCACGGTCGTGGGCGTCCTCGCCAAGACGTTCACCCCCGTTGACCGCGCCATCTACGTGACCCTCGAGGGCATGGAGGCCATCCACTGGGAGGACGGCCAGCCGCCGGCGTCGGACGACGAGGCCGAGGCGGCCCCAGCCGACGACGGCCACGCCCACGACGACGAAGCCGAAGCGGCTCCGGCGGACGACGGCCACGCTCACGACGACGAGGCCGAGGCGGCTCCCGCGGACGATGGCCACGCGCACGACGACGAGGCCGAAGCGGCTCCGGCGGACGACGGCCACGACCATGCGGAGGACATCTCGATCGAGGACGTCGAGATTACACAGGTGACCTCGTTCTTCGTGGGCACGACCGACCGCCGGGACGTGCTCCAGCTGCAGCGCGAGATCAACGACTTCGAGGACGAGCCGATGATGGCTGTGATCCCCGGAGTCGCCCTGAACGAGATGTGGCGGGGCCTTGGCTACGCCGAGACCGGCCTCCGGCTGATCTCGATCTTCGTCGTGCTGGTGGGGCTGCTGGGCATGCTGGTCTCACTCTACACATCCCTCAACGAGCGCCGCCGCGAGATGGCGATCCTGCGCGCCGTCGGAGCCGGACCCAGCCGGATCGTCGCCCTGCTTGTGCTCGAGTCGGTGTGCCTGGCCGCGGCGGGAGCGCTCGCAGGACTCGTGCTGGTGTACGTGTTGCTCTCAGCCGGACAGTCCCTTGTCGAGGCACAGGCGGGGCTCTTCATCCCGATTCGGCCCCCCGGCTCCGTCGAGCTGCTCTTCCTGGGCGCCGTGGTGACGGCCGGGTTCCTGATGGGCTTCGTGCCCGCCCTCAAAGCCTACCGCACCGCCCTCCACGACGGGCTGACGGTGCGGGTGTAGACGGGTGCT
Organism: Gemmatimonadota bacterium; assembly: GCA_026706345.1. Taxonomy (NCBI): domain Bacteria; kingdom Pseudomonadati; phylum Gemmatimonadota; species Gemmatimonadota bacterium. The sequence continues at coordinate 1,848 of JAPOYX010000256.1, forward strand.
CTCAGTTCGAAGTCGGCCGAGCCACGGTTTCAAGACCTCTGTATAAATCCTTCCTTTTAAGCAATTAACGCGGTTTTCCGGAACTTCGACCACCGTGTCCCCCAGGTCGCGGGCGGGTGGTACGCCGAGTCGTCGTAGCGCCTTCCCAAGTCTTCGTTTCAAGAAAACCGCCCCGACTGGTCGCGTAACGAACCCCGGCACGAACGATGAAACACCCGCAGGCGATTCGAAGTCATAAATATCGAATCGGGCGAACGGGTGAATTACGTTGACACCCACTGTGGATTCGACCTATATTGCCGCCTGTCAGGTGGGGTGTCTGAGTGGCCGAAAGAGACGGTCTTGAAAACCGTTGTACCTTTGCGGGTACCGTGGGTTCGAATCCCACCCCCACCGTCCAGCGGTGTGGAAATCTCTTGGGAGAGGTGCGAGAGTGGCTGAATCGGATCGCCTGCTAAGCGATTGTGGGTCAAAAACCTACCGAGGGTTCGAATCCCTCCCTCTCCGTTCGTAGTCAAATTGCTGTTCTTCATCGGCAGAATGGCGGCCGCCGCCGGGTTCCGGACCGAACCGGGAGCCCCTTCCACGTATGCCACCGGGAGCACCATTTATGAGGTACCAGCTGAAGCGAATCGACCCATGGTCCGCGTGCAAGATTACCTTTCTCATCGCTGGCGCCGTGGGGTTCGTTATCGGAGCGCTTTACGCCGTGGCGATCACGATGATGGCGAGTTTCATGGGTATGGTGGGGATGTCCGATGGCATGCCCGACGAGATGGGTTATATCGTGGGGGCCACGGGCTTGATCGCGGTTGTAGCCTGGATCGTGCTGACCATCCTGTACGCCGTGCTCGGCGCCCTGGTGGTCTCGCTGGGCACTTGGCTGTATAATCTGCTGGCCGGCGCGATGGGCGGTGTGACCATGACCCTGGAGACCGTGCCTTCCGTCATACCCGCGCCAGCGGCCGCACCGGCGGACGCCACGCCGCCCGCCACCGATACTTCGACCTCGGCGGCAGACGCCGGCGGTTCAGATCCCCAGGCATCCTGACGACCCATGTCCCGTCCCGTCCGCGTTCGCTTTGCCCCCAGTCCCACCGGCCTGCTCCACATCGGTGTCGCCCATACGGCGCTTTTCAACTGGCTTTTCGCACGAAAAGAGCACGGGTCATTCCTGCTGCGCATCGAAGACACTGACACGGAGCGTTCCCGCCAGGAGTGGGTCGAGGTAATCTTCGACGGGTTGCGGTGGCTGGGCATGGACTGGGGCGAAGAGATCGTTTACCAGTCCCACCGGGTCGACCGTCACCGGTCCCAGGCCGATGCCCTGGTCGAAGCGGGCAAGGCCTATCGCTGCTACTATCTTCCCGAAGAACTCGAAGCGAAGCGGCAGGAGGCCCTGGCCGAGGGCCGTTCCTGGCGCAACGACCGTCGATACGCCGAAATTTCGGACTCCGAGGCCGAAGCCCTGGAAGCCGCGGGCCGCCGTCCGGTCATCCGGCTCAAGATCCCCGAAGGGAAAACCGTTTTTCAGGACCGCATACTCGGCGAGATCGCGGTGGACAACGAGACTGTCGACGATTTCGTCATCGTCCGCTCCAACGGCACGCCCCTCTATCACCTGGCCGTGGTGGTCGACGACGCGGACATGAACATTTCCCACGTCATCCGCGGCATCGACCACGTGACCAACACCCCCAAGCATATTCAACTGTTCCGGGCGCTGGGCGCGGAAGTGCCCGAGTTCGCCCACCTGCCCAGCATCCTGGGGGAAGACAAGAAGAAGCTGTCGAAACGCCACGGCGCCGTGTCCGTCACCGAGTACCGGGACGCGGGCTACCTGTCCGACGCGGTGGTCAATTTTCTCTCCCTGCTGGGATGGCAGACCGGCGACGACCAGGAATTCTTCACCCGCGCCGAAATCATGGAGCGCTTCTCGCTGGACCAGGTCCACAAGCGGGACACCGTGTTCGACCTGCGGAAATTCGAGTGGCTGAACGGACAGCATATCATGGCCAGGTCCAGCGAAGAACTCTGGACGCTGGCGAAGCCGTACCTGAGCCGGGAGGGCCTGATAGCCGACGGCAACGGCAGGGCCGGGGATCACAACTACGCGATGGAGGTAGTCGGCTTGCTCCGGGAACGGTGCCGCACGCTGGCCGATTTCGCGGTACAGGGCAGGTTCTTCTTCACGGACGACTTCGAATACAATCCGAAGGCTGTCAGGAAGCACTGGTCCAAAGAGCCGGAGGCTGTGTCCGAACGATTGGGGTGGCTTCGCGCCGAGTTCGAAGCCCTGGATGAATTAGATGTGGAAGCGGCGGAGGGTGTAATCCGGGGTCTGTCGGAGCGCCACGGACTTAAAGCAGCCCAGTTCATCCACCCCTGCCGCGTGGCGCTAACCGGAGAAATGGCCGGACCGTCCCTGTTCCACGTGGTGGCCGCGCTGGGGCGGGAGACCTGCGTGGACCGCCTGCAGAAAGCCCGGGAACGACTACCGGACACCATCGAACAGGCGGCGGTGGACCAGGGCTGATTATCAGACGCATCAGGTGTAGCAGGCACGCGCGCACGACGGAGCGTGAAGAAAGGACAGATCGATGTCAGAACAAAACGCCACGGAAAAACTAGTCTACTCGATAACCATCAACGCTTCGAGGGAACAGGTTTGGCACGCCCTGTTCGACGACGAACCGTTCAGGAAATGGTCGGGTGTTTTCGCCGAAGGCTCGCACTACGTGGGCGACTGGAGCGAAGGCAGCGAGATACGGTTCCTCGTTGAGGGCAATGACGGCATGGTGAGCGTAATCCATGAAAACCGCCCACATGAATACATGTCCATCCGGCACATCGGCTACATCAGAAACGGCGTGGAAGATTTGGAAAGCGACGAGGTGAAATCGTGGACGCCGGCCTTTGAAAACTACACGCTGAAGGACGTGGACGGCGGCACACACCTTACGGTCGAGACCGACACGTTTAACGATTTCGTTGAGTACTTCAACGAGACCTGGCCCAAGGCACTGGTTGTAGTCAAGAAGATGGCGGAAGGCTGAGTAGCGCTTTCCTTTTCGAAAAAGCCCTGGATGTTCGTCGCCGTTCAAAGGTATTTCATCATACCGACGATTAGCGCGGACATGCTGACCATACATACCAGCATCTTGTTGACGGCGCTGCTGATCTGCTTTTCAAGGTCCGACTTCATCGCGGCCATTTCGGCTCTCAAAACAGCCAGGTCTTCCTTCGTTGCGTATCGCTCCAAGTCGGCCTTTGTGGCGTACCGCTCCATCTTCGCGCTTAACGAATCCAGGCGGCTTTTAAGTTCCTCCAGGTCTTCCTTCGTCGCGAAACGCTCCAGGTCTTCCTTCGTGGCGCATCGCTCAAAGTCTTCCTTCGTGGCGAACTTTTCCAGATAAGCCTTCGTTGCGTACCGCTCCATTTTCGCACTTAGAGAATCCAGACGGGTTTTAAGTTCCTCCAGATCCTCCTTCGTTGCGAATCGCTCCATGTCGGCCTTCGTTGCGAATCGCTCCATGTCGGCCTTCGTTGCGAATCCTGCCAGATCTTCCTTTGTCGCGAATCCTGCCAGATCTGTCTTCGTCACCAGGTCGTTCCGGCTCCACGTCATCGCTTTGACGATGGTTTCCGCCTGCTTCGTCTCAATGCCCGCGGCTTCGAATTCGCGAACCGTGGCGTGCGTATCAATGGGATAATAGGACACGGAGTCACCTGCACCTGGTGATTGCTGTAAACCGGATTGTTATTGCATTAGTCGAATAAGAGCGAAGACATCTCGACAACTATTTTTCAGGGATCGTTATTGCCGCGATCGAGCAATCCCTAATCCCGATTCCGGTACCACCGGTATTCGACGAGCATACCCGCTATCAGCACCATGCAGCACAGCACGTAGGGCATGCGCAGTCCGATAAGTTGCGCCAGCAGGCCGCCGACCAGGGGGCCCGATACCATGCCCATGCCCACGATCATCTCGTTGCGCGCGCCCTTTTCTCCTTTGCGTTCTTCCTGGAAAAAGGAATAGAACTGGCTGGCCGAAAAGGCGGCGCCGACCAGCAACCCCACGGTTCCGAAGGCGAAGGCCAGCACCACGGTGGAATCCTGGGTCGCGACGACGACCATGCCGGCCACGGCAGCGATTTGGGGAATGATTAGGGGCCTGAGCCGGAACTGCCACCACGTCGTGTACCGCGCGATGAGGAAGATCGCCATCTGCAGGAGCCGGGGGATGGCGAGCAGTATGCCAAGCGTATCGGGCCGGATGAGGAGTTCGACGGCGAGCTTGGGGAACTGGTTGTTGAGCATGCCGATCATGAAGAACGCCGTGAAATTGGCTGTCCAGGCGATCCAGCGGAAACGCGTCGTGTCCTCGCGCGCGTGTCCCTGAGCTTCCTCTGCCGGATCCGCTTCCGTCGCGGTGACGGGCCTGAAGCGCAGAATGACGATTGCCAGCGTGAGCAGCACCATACCGAGCGTTCCGGTGGCAAAGGGTACCTGGGGACCCACGAGGTAGAGATAGCCACCTGCCGCGGGACCCAGCATGAACCCCAGGGTCCAGAACATGTTGAATGTGCCGAGCGTCCGCACCATTTGCGCCCGGTTGCGGCCCTCGGCCAGCATCGCCTGCACGGACGGCCAGAAGAGGGCCAGCAGGCCCCATCCCAGGGCCGTTCCGGCGAGGAGCATCCAGTAGTTCACCGCGAAGAAGAGCATGCCGAACACCAGGGCGGTCAGACCGGAGGCGATGGCTAGAAGCCGGCGCCGGTCGAACCGGTCGGCGAGTTTACCCGTGAAGGTGCAGGCCAGGGTGAAGCTGAGCGAGCCCGCGGTGCCGATAAACCCCAGTTCCACTACGGAGGCGCCCAGGTCGAGGGCCCTCAGGGGCACGGCGAAGGAAACCAGGCCCGTACAGAAGTCCATGACGAACGCGGCGATGAAGAGAAAATAGTCGGTACGCTTGAGCACGGGTTACGAAGGGCTCCGCCTGGCTGGGGTGAAGGGAGACGCTTGCATCGCGGGGCTACGAAAGGCTTCGCTGCGCCGTGCCGCGGGAGAAGTAGTTGGAACCCAGCAGCACGACGGAAACGAGGAGCAGGAGCAGGACGGCATAGGCCGCGGCGCTGCCGATGTTGAACTGGCGCAGGTGGGACAGGATCTCCATGGCGATGGGCCGGTTGTCGTAAACGTACAGCAGGATGGAGGCCACGAATTCGCCCAGGGCGGTGACGAAGGCCAGCAACGTGCCGGCGAGCACGCCCGGACCGATGAGGGGCAGGGTGACGCGTCGGAAGGCGTAGAACCACCCCGCCCCCAGGTTGCGCGCCGCCTCCTCCAAGGAGTCGTCCAGCTGCCTGAAGGCTGCGGCCGACGCCCGGAACACGATGGGCAGGTGTCTGACGAAATAGGCGATGGGCAGCAGCCAGAAGGAACCGACGAGTACCTGGCCGAAGCTGAAGGGCGTGCCCTGGCTGAAGGCGACGATCAGGTTGATGGCCACCACGGTGCCGGGCAGCGCCCAAGGCACCATCACGAGGGCGTCGAGCATCCTGCGTCCCCGGAACGTACCCTTGACCACCAGGCAGGCCGCAGTGACGCCGATGGCCACGTCGGCCGCCGTGGAGAGCACCGCCATGTTCAGGCTGTTCCGGATCGGCTCCCAGAAGGTGGGATCCTGGAAGAGACGGCCGTAGTTGTCCGATGTATAGACCTGGGGCAGGATCTGGTGCGTCCACGTGCCGTCCTGGACGAAGGACAGCAGGAGGATGGTCAGGTGGGGCAGCAGGAGCACGACCACCATGACGATCCCGGCGGCGCCCGCGAGCAGGCGCGCCCAGCGTCCCCGGATCTCGCGGCGGACGTTCGCCGTGCCCTTGGTGCTCATGGCGTACTGCCGCCTGCCCTCGTAACGGCGCATCCAGAACAGAAAAGCGATGGAAAAGGCGGAGAGGACCACGGTCTGCGTGACGGCCATGGCCATGTCGCCGTTCAGCTTGGACGTGTAGATGTTGAGGCTGAGAAACCGGAATCCACCCGCGAAGATGAAGGGCGCGCTGAAGGAGTTCATGGACGTCATGAAGACCAGGAGCGTCGCACCCACCATGGCGGGCGTCAGGAGAGGCAGAGTGACGGTACGGAAACTGAACCAGGACGACGCGCCCAGGTTGCGGGCCGCCTCCATGACCGCGGGATCGATGCCCCTGAGCGCCGCCGAAGTGAAGAGGTAGAAGAAGACGTACATGGTGTAGCCGTGCACGAGCAGCACGGCCCACACGCCGTTCAGCGAAAAGGGCGGCCGCTCGAGTCCCAGGGCCGCCTGGATGAGGCGCGGGATCATGCCGCTTTCGCTGTAGAGAAACAGGAAGGCGAGCACACCCACCAGGGGCGGGAGGACGATGGGCAGCGTGGCCAGCGCGGAGAACACGGACCGGCCGGGAAACTCGTAATGGGTGAAGATGAGCGCCAGGGGAACGCCGATGAGGGCCGAAAGCAGCACGCTGCCCACGGAGACCATGACGCTGTTGAAGAGGCCTTCCATGTAGGACGGGTGTTCGGGATCGAAGAACTCCCCGTAGTTGCCGAAACCGAACTGTCCATCGCGGAAAAGGCTCTCCCACAGGACGAGCGCGGCGGGATAGACGATGTACCCCAGAATGATGAATCCCAGGGGAATGAAGACGAGGAGACGGGGCTGCCGGAGGGCGGCGTGCAGATTCATGGTCCGGTTCAATCCCTCAGGATGATCGCCTGGTCGCCGGGGATGCGGACGCGCACCGCCTCGCCGGGTTGACGCGCGGCCAGCGGACCTTCCGCGTTTTCGACAACCTGGATGGAGACGCCCCCGGCATCGACGGTGAACTCGACCGTGGCACCCTTGAAACGCCGGGTGGTCACGACGCCTTCCACGGTGTCTTCCGAGTCGTCTTCGGTCAACCGTACGGCCTGGGGATGCAGGGCCAGGTGAACGGACCCGCCCGTCGGCGCGGCGTCGTCATCAGTCGGCGCGGCGTCGTCATCAGTCGGCTCGGCGTCGTCGGCCTGTTCGGGATCATCAACTGGTTCGGGGTCATCGGCCGGCTCGGCGTCACCGGCCTGGGGGGGTGGCGAGGGTGGCGAGGGTGGCGAGGGCAAGGCGACGGTCAGTCCGCTCGCGTGCCGGAAAATCGTCCTTCCCCCGTCCGTCGCCAGCACGCCTTCCCAGAGGTTCATGTTGCCCATGAAGGCGGCCACGAACCGGTTGGCCGGCCTGCGGTAGATCGCGTCGGGCCGGTCCAGCTGCCGGCACTCGCCCTCCTCCATCACCGCGATCCGGTCGGAAACGGCCAGCGCCTCCTCCTGGTCGTGGGTGACGTAGATGGCAGTAATGCCGAGCTTGGTCTGCAGTTCCCGGATCTGGTCCCGGGTTTCCTCCCGCAGCTTGGCGTCCAGGTTGGACAGCGGTTCATCGAGCAGCAACAGGTCGGGTTCGATGACCACGGCCCGGGCGAGGGCCACCCGCTGCTGCTGTCCGCCGGACAACTGGGGCACGGGACGCTGCTCCAGGCCGGCCAGCCCCACCAGGTCGAGGGCCCGCGCGACGCGATCCGTCATCTCCGGTCCGGTCACCTTGCGCGTGCGCAGGCCGAAGGCCACGTTCTCGAAGACGGTCATGTGGGGGAAGAGGGCGTAGTTCTGAAACACCATCCCGGTGTTCCGCCGGTTGGCGGGCACGTGGGTGACGTCCTGGCCGTCGAAGAGCACGGTGCCGGAGGTGGGGAAGGTGAACCCGGCGATCATGCGGAGGATGGTCGTCTTGCCGCATCCGCTCGGACCGAGGAGACTGAAGAACTCGCCGTCGGCCACTGTAAGGCTGATGCCCTTCACGACCGGGGTGTCATCGAAATGCTTGGTGAGGCGATTGAGGGTGACCTGGGCCATGGGCGGAGATCAGAATGGGGCGTGGATCAGCATGACGCTTAGATCAGAATGGGGCGTGGATCAGCATGACGCTTAGATCAGAACGGGCCGTGACGGCAGGCGAAAGAGCTAACCCCGGTCCTTGATGTTGTCGTCCCAGTACTTCATCCAGGTTCTGGACTGTTCGGAGAAGACCTTCCAGTCGATGTCGAAGGGGGCTACGGAAAGATCAGCCATCCACGCGGGCAGGCGGTCCTTCGGGATATCGCCTCGGGTCGGGATCCGGTAGTACTCCGTGGCCTGCAGGACGGTGTGGTCCACATTGGTGACGAATTCGTAGAACAGCCTGGCGTCGTCGGGGTTCTTGCCGTTGGCGATCAGCGCGATACCGTCGGTCAGCACGGGCGCGCCGCTCCTCGGCACCACGAAATCGAAGGGATAGCCGTACCGGTCCACCTGCAGCATGATGTCGCTCATCAGCCAGATGGACACCAGCCCTTCCTTCCGGGCGAGCTTCTGGAACATCATGTTCGGATCGGCGGCGTAGTCCTTCGTGTTGGCATCGAGCCGCGTGAGCCACTCGTACCCCGCGTCGGGGATCCGGGTATCCCGGTACGTGCGCCAGATCATCCCCGAGTAGACCGTCCGCATCGTACCGGACGCGAGCGGGTACCGGATCACGATCAGGTCCCGCCACCGGGGGTCGAGGAGTTCGTCCCAGTCTCCGGGCGCCGTCTCCTTCGTCAATTCGAGATTGTTGAAGGCGATGACCGGAATCAACTGCGCCGTGCCGTACCACCGGTCGCCTTCGTCCCTGAACTCGGGAAGCAGAGCGTCTGCCCAGGTCGGCCGGTAGGGACTCAGCAGGCCCTCGTCGGCGGCCTGGATGAAGTTGGTCGCCGGCGCGCCCCACCAGACGTCGCCCTGGGGATTGGCCCGTTCGGAGCGAACCCGGTCGAGTACGTCCTGCGAGCCCATGTCGAGCCAGCGGACGTCGACGTCGGGATGAGCGGCCTCGAAGAGCTTTTCGAACTCGGGCAGGATCGGCTTGCCGTGGGGCGAATAGACCGTCACGACGCGCTTGTCCGGATCGCCGCCGGAGCAGCCCCAGGCCAGGATGGCCGTACAGAGAGCGACTGCAAATAGGTGTAATCGAGCCATAAAACGATCCTTCTTAAACGCGGATAGATTTCAGAACACCTCGTTCGTGGCGTGGGTAGATATTACCACGGAGGGCGTCGAGTGTCAACGCGGATTTCGTGAAATGCCGGAGCACGCGCGGGACCACAACAGCCTGGCTGCCCGATGTCGCGTGAGCGACTCAGGCCAGCCGGGCGATCACCGCCTCCGCCCGCTGTATATCCCCGCCATAGATTCCTTCGAAAACAGAACCGGGCACGGCGCCGGCAATGCGCCGGGCCAGGTTCAGGCTCTCCCCGTCACCGGCACAGGAAAGGTACAGGGCAAGGGGTACGGATTCCGGGAAGGCACGCCGGTACGCATCGGGATGACTGACGACCCCGGCGATGACCTCGGGCGTTACCGGCTCGCCCCCTTCCAGGCCTGTCAGACCGCCCACGCGTTCCGGCCGGTGCACCTGCCGTTCGTCCAGCGGGATGCCGACGGACTTCAGGCTGGCGACGACCACGCCCCGTGTCGTCCCTTCCGGCACCACGGGCTCGTGGTCCCCGGGCGCCTTGAACAGCCGGGCGCGTGCGCCGTCGGCCTTCATGAGCATCAGATCGGGCGAGCAGACCTTTCGCAGCCGGTCCAGTTCGTCCGCGTCCAGTCCCTTGAGCTTGTCGGGGCGGGGCCGGGCGCCCAGGACGGTCACATGGCGGCGCGTTTTAAGTTCACGGGGAACAATCGCGGCCCAGTCCGGCGTTTCTTCGGTCACGTAGAACCCGCGCGTCTGCTTCGACGTGGGCGGATGCAGATGCGTGGTGGACGTCGTGATGACGGCGTAACCCCGGTCGACCGCCTCGCCGGCCAGCCGGTACATCAGCGTGGCCTTCCCGCCGCTGCCGACGATGGCCACGGCGTCTCCCCGGCGAATCCCGAGCGTGTCGAGAAATGGCGTCTCCGCCGCCGGTCCGCTCACCATTCGCCCCCCGGATTGATGTGGATCGTCCGGGGCCGGCGCTGCAGGAAGCGCCGCACGAGGACCATTCCGACGAGGAATCCGCCGATGTGGGCGTACCAGGCCACGCCGTCGCTGCCGATGCCCAGGATCTGCCGCAGGAACCAGATCCCCAGTACGATGATCGCGGGGACGTGGATGATCTGGATGAAGATGAACAGCAGGACGAAGGTCTTGATGTAGGCCCGGGGATACAGGATGAAATAGGCGCCCAGGATGCCCGCGATCGCCCCACTGGCGCCGATCATCGGGATGGCGGAATCGGGCTCGGATATGACGTGCACCAGGGTGGCGCACAGGCCGGTCAGGAGGTAGAAGAGCAGGTAGCGGCCCGCCCCCATGGCGCTTTCCACGCTGTTGCCGAAGATCCACAGGTAGAGCATGTTGCCGGCAAGGTGCATGAATCCCCCGTGGACGAACATGGCCGTAAACAGGGTCAGGGGGAAGGGCACGAGGGCATCCGGATAGAGCAGGGACGTGCCCGGTATGGGAATGGTGTCCCGGTCTACGAAACGGGTCAGTTCGTAGGGAACGGCCGCCGTCTTGAAGATGAAGATCTGCTCGCCCACCGGACCCAGTACCCACTGGAAGAGGAAGACGGCCACGTTGGCGGCGAGCAGCGCGTAGGTGATGACGGGCCGGGAAAAACTCGGGCTTTCAGCCTGGAGAGGTAGGAGCATGGGCGGGCGGACGGGTTGTGGCCGGCCCGGACGGGAGTGGTGCGACCGGGCAGGGCATGACCCGTCTCATTTCACGGGTTGGGACTCCAGCCGGTTGATTTCGTCGCGCAGCCGGGCCGCCTTCTCGAACTCCAGGTTGGCGGCGGCCTCGTACATGGCGTGCTTGAGTTCTTCCACGACGGTACTCTGGTCCATCTTGGCGATGGTATTGAGGATCGGCATGTCGTCGTCCACCGCCTTCACGTCGGCCACGGCCGTGGTCTTGATGATCTCCTCGATGGACTTGTACACGGTCTCGGGTTCGATCCCGTTCAGTTCGTTGAACTCCTGCTGCAGCGTCCGGCGGCGGTTCGTCTCTTCCATGGCCCGCCGCATGGAGTCCGTGATGTTGTCGGCGTAGAAGATCACCTCGCCGCGCACGTTGCGCGCGGCCCGTCCCGCCGTCTGGATCAGCGAGCGTTCCGACCGCAGGAACCCTTCCTTGTCCGCGTCCAGAATGGCGACCAGGGAGACCTCGGGCAGGTCGAGCCCCTCGCGGAGGAGGTTGATGCCCACGAGGACGTCGAACTTGCCGAGGCGCAGGTCGCGCAGGATCTCGACGCGCTCGATGGAATCGATAGTGGAATGGAGATAGCGCACCCGGACGTTGAGCTGCCGGAGATAGTCGGTCAGGTCCTCGGCCATCCGCTTGGTCAGCGTCGTCACCAGCACCCGTTCCTGACGTTCGGCCCGTTCGCGGATCCGGGCCAGGAGATCGTCCATCTGGTTTTCAACAGGCTGCACAATGATCTCCGGGTCCATCAACCCCGTCGGCCGGATGATCTGTTCGACCACCACGCCCTGGCACTGGCTCAACTCGTAGTCGGCGGGCGTCGCCGACACGTAGATCACCTGGTTGATCATGGATTCGTATTCCTCGAAGGTCAGCGGCCGGTTGTCCAGCGCCGACGGAAGTCGAAAACCGTGTTCGACCAGGGTGGTCTTCCGCGACCGGTCGCCATTGTACATGGCCCGGACCTGGGGCAGGGAGACGTGGGACTCGTCGATGACCAGCAGGAAGTCGCTGGGGAAGAAGTCGAAGAGGCAGAAGGGACGCTCGCCCGGGGACCGGCCCGACAGGTGCATGGAGTAGTTCTCGATACCGGCGCAGAACCCGATCTCCCGCATCATCTCCAGATCGAAGCGCGTGCGCTGTTCCAGCCGCTGGGCCTCAAGGAGCTTGTTCTCGTCGTACAGTACCCGAAGCCGCTCGTCCAGTTCTTCCTCGATGGCCTTCATGGCCTGCTCCAGGCGCGGCGCCGTGGTGACGAAGTGACGGGCCGGGTAGATGGCGATACGGTCCCGCTCCGCCAGGACTTCGCCCGTGAGGGGATCGAATTCGGTGATGCGGTCGACCTCGTCGCCGAACATCTCTATGCGGAGACCCTTTTCCTGGTCCGCGGGCAGGATGTCGAGGGTGTCTCCCCGCACACGGAACGTGCCCCGCGCGAAATCGTAGTCGTTCCGGTTGTAGTGCATATCGATCAGCTTGCGCATGATCATGTCCCGCTCGTACGCCTCCCCCTTTTCCACCAGGAGGATGAACTCCTTCCATTCGTCGGGGGACCCCAGGCTGTAGATGGAGGATACGGAGGCGACGATCACCACGTCCCGTCGTTCCAGCAGCGCGCTCGTCGCCCGCAGCCGGAGCTTGTCCAGGTCCTCGTTGACGGACGAATCCTTCTCGATATAGGTGTCCGTCACCGGCATGTACGCTTCCGGCTGGTAGTAGTCGTAGTAACTGATGAAGTACTCGACGGCGTTCTTCGGGAAGAACCCCTTGAACTCGCCATAAAGCTGGGCGGCCAGGGTCTTGTTGGGTGAAATGACCAGGGTCGGCTTCTGCAACTGGGCGATGACCTGGGCCATCGTGTAGGTCTTGCCGCTGCCCGTGATGCCGAGGAGGCACTGGTGCCTGTCCCCCCGGTGCACGCCCTGGACGAGTTCTTCGATCGCCCCGGGCTGATCGCCCCGGGGCTCGTAGTCGGATACGACCGTGAAGGGAGGCATTTAGAAGTCCGTCGAGAAGATTGCCGTAAATTCGACTGGATAAAAGGGTGCCGCGATCCGTATAATATACGCCGAAAAAGCCTTAAATGCAAAGAAAGGAGTTGAAATGTCTCATCCATTATTTGACTTGAGCGGCCGCGTGGCCCTGGTCTCCGGCGCGGCCGCCGGTATGGGCCGGGCCACCTCCATCGGATTCGCCGAGGCGGGTGCGGATCTCATGCTGGCGGACATCAACGAAGAAGGCATGGAGGACACGGCCAGGGAGATCGAGCGTCTGGGCCGCCGGGCCGAACCCGTGGTGTGTGACGTCTCCAACGGCGCGCAGATCCGGGCGATGTTCGCACGGCTGGACGAAACCTACGGACGCATCGACGTGCTGGCCAACATCGCCGGGGAAGGCGGTATCAACCAGTTGCCGCTGGAAATCACCGAAGCGGGGCTCATCCAGACCCTGAATACTCTGGTCGTAGGAAGGTACGTCTGCTGCCAAGAAGGCGCGAAGCGCATGATAGAGGCCGGAGGGGGCAGCATCATCAACATCGTGTCCATCGCCGGGCTGTCGGCCCTCGGCCGTGGTCACATGTCCTACAGTATCGCCATGGGCGGAGTGGCCCAGATGACACGGGAGATGAGCACGGAGTGGAGCAGCAAGGGCGTTCGCGTCAACGCCATCGTATGCGCCCAGATCATGAACGAAGGCCTGCGCAAGCGCATCGACGCCGACGCCAAGCTGGGCGACACTTACCTGCGGGGCATCCCCATCGGCCGCCTGGGGAAATCGGAAGATATCCAGGGACTGGCCATCTTTCTCGCCTCCGACGCCTCAAGCTGGGTCACCGGGGCGCTCATGCCGCTGGACGGCGGAAACACGGCCAAGAACGCGGGCGGGTCCCATCCGGGCCAGCCGAACGCGCCGGATGAGCAGAAGTACTAGTTGGATCTGCGGTGGGATCAACTGAACTGAGGGGAGATGGAATTGACTACGGATCGGTCTGAACGACTGAATGTCCGCTCCATGTGGGAAGACGAAGCCCTGGATTTCACACCCTGGTTGGCGTGCAACCTCAACCTTGTCGGAGACCTGATTGGTAAGAACTTGGAATTCAAAAAACGAGAGAAAAAAGTCGCCTCGTTTTGGTTCCTCGATATCCTGGCCAAAGACACCGATACAGGAAACTTGGTCGCTATCGAGAACCAGTTGGAATGGTCAGATACCGATCATATGGGCCGACTCATTGCCTATGCAACGATTCTTGATGCTCGAATTGCCATCTGGGTTGCACCGGAATTCACGCATGAGCATGCTGAAGTCTTGCGTCGTTTGAACGAATGGACAAAGAAAGATATTGAGTTCTATGGAATAAAGGTCGAGGTCATCAGAAAGTCTCCAGATTCAGAGCCCGAACCCAGATTTTTGAAGGTGGTGTACCCAGGCGGCTGGGATCTTGGAAATATCCTGCCGGTTGATCCACCAGCCCCACCTCATATTCAGAAATACCCCGACTTCTTCGAGCCTCTGATAAGTAAACTGCGCGATACCGGATTTGCTTCAGAAAGACCAATACGAATGTTCGGCCACACAGGCCGTTACTTTCCTTCCACCGAGAACGACGGCATTTGGTATGCTGCGTCCCTGGAGGGTAAAAACGATGCCTGGGTCACCGTACACATTCGAAACGATGACAACGAGGTAACGAAGAATCTGTTTGATCAACTGGAAGCCGATAAAAATCGGATCGTATCACGCATCGAAGCCAATTTCGAACCGGAGTGGTGTTGGCGCAGGCATGACAGACATACGTTTTCCAGCATAAGTATCAGGAAGGACGGCAGTATAGACGACCCGGCGGACAGGCTCGAAGAAACCAGGGCCTGGATGCTGGATCTTCTTCCCAAGCTAAAGAAGGTTTTTGATCCGTGGATTGCTGAATTACTCTCGGATTTGCAAAAGCGCTGTAGGTAGAGCGGTAATCGGCAGAATCTACCAACCTTTACCAGATCTGACCACTCGGGTTTAGATACCGGGCCCCAGTGTATCACCCGTCTCCCCATCGAACAGGTGGATCTTCTCGGGGTCGAAGGAGAGGTCCACGCTGTCTCCCCTGTCGAAACGAACGTCCGGCCGGGTGCGTACCTTGACGTTGTTGCCTCCCACATCGACCGTCAGGTACAGGTCGCTGCCCATGGGTTCGCGCACCACGACCTCGGCATGACCGACCGACTGATCCTTGTTGCCCGTTTGGTCGCCCGTCTCGCTGGCCAACCCCGCTGACGACAGCGCCTCACTGATTCCAATATCCTCGGCCCGAACGCCCAGGTATACCTCCCGCCCTTCCGGCTGCTCCATCCGCTCGATCATGGACGTCGCGACGCCGCACGCGTAACCCTTGCCGACCACGCGCCAGCCTGAAGAACCAGACTGCTCCAGCACGCCTTTCAACAGATTGATGGGCGGACTCCCCACGAACCCGGCCACGAAGGTATTGGCGGGGCTGTCGTAGATGGATTCAGGCGTACCGATCTGTTGGATCTTCCCCTCCTTCATCACCACGATCCGGTCGGAGAGGATGAGCGATTCGGCCTGGTCATGGGTAACGTAGACGAAGGTCATTTCGAGTTCGCCGTGAAGGCGCTTCAGTTCCGTGCGCATCACCACCCGCAATTGTGCGTCCAGGTTGGACAGCGGTTCGTCGAGGAGGAACACGCCTGGATCGCGGACGATGGCGCGGGCCAGGGCGACACGCTGCCGTTGGCCGCCGCTCAGCGCACGGGGCTTGCGGTCCAGCAGGTGCTCGATCTCCATGGTCTTTGACGCCGCCAGTACGAGTCTTTTTCGTTCCTCCGCGGGCACGCCGCGCATCTTGAGTCCGAAGGCCACGTTGTCGAAGACACTCATGTGGGGATAGAGGGCATAGGTCTGAAACACCATGGCGATATCCCGCCGCTCGGGTGGAATGGCCGTTACGTTCCGGTCGTCGAACCACACCTCGCCCGCCGTCGGCGATTCCAGTCCGGCGATCATGTTGAGCAGGGTGGTCTTGCCGCAGCCCGACGGACCCAGGAGCGTCAGGAACTCGCGGTCGGCGATGTCGAGGGAGACGTCGTCTACCGCCACCACGTCGCCGAAGTGCTTCGTAAGGTTGGTTAGTCGGACTCGTGCCAATGAAGTCGCTCCTTAGTAAACTCAGAATCCGCCCGCAGAATCATCTGATCACCCGCCTACCCGGTCACCGAACCCCCGATACCCTGGATGATAAGCCGCTGGAATATGAAGGACAGGACCAGGGGCAGGAGAATGACCAGCACACCGCCTGCGGCGATGACGGTGAAGGGCACCTGCAGTTCCTGGGCGAAATCCGACGCCAGCACCGTCACCGGTCTGGAGGCGATGGTGGTGGTAAAGAGCAGCGCGAAGAGGAACTCGCCCCAGGACGCGATAAAGGCGAAGATGCCCACGGCGACCAGCCCCGGCGTAGTAACAGGCAAAAATACCCTCAGCAGCGCGCCCATCGGCGTGCAGCCGTCGACCCGTGCGGCCCGTTCCAGGTCCAGGGGCACGGTCTGGAAGTAGCCCTTCAGGATCCAGATGGTGAACGGCAGGGTGAAGGTCGTGTGGGACAGGATCACCGAAAGATGCGTATCCAGGAGTCCGTAGCTCCGCATCAGCAGATACATGGGGATCATGATGGCCACGCCGGGCACGCTCCGGGAACCGAGATAGAACAACAGGAGCAGCAGGTTGCCCCGGAACGGCAGGCGAGCCAGGGCGTAGGCCGCCAGAGAGCCGCAGGTCAGGTTGAGGAGCATCACCGCCGTGCCGATGATCAGGCTGTTGACGATGGCCCGGGGGAACTGCCGGGCGATGGCGGCGCCTACGTCCGCCGAGCGGCCTTCCACCTCGAAGTAAAGACCGTAGTTCCCGATGGTGGGTTCATCGGGCCACCAGCGCTGCTGCGTCACCTCCCGTTCGGGCATGAAGCTGACGGCCGCCACCCAGGCGAAGGGCAGGGTCAGGTAGATAACAGCAACCAAGGCGTAAATGTAAAGCGAGGCGCGACGCCACATGACTATCCCCTATCCCTGTACGAGTCCGCGGCGGTACAGCAGCCGGATGTAGATGATGGCCAGCGTCATGGTAATCAGCGTGATCAGGTAGGAATAGGCGTTGGCGCCGCCGAAATCGAGCCGGGCGAAGGCCTCCTTGTAGGTCTGCCAGGCGATGACGTGGGTCGCGTCGCCGGGACCGCCGCCCGTGAGCGCATAGATCAGGTCGAAGGCCCGGAAGCCGTTCATGGTCTCGAAGATGGCGACGACCAGCACGGCGTGGTAGAGCCAGGGCAGGGTGATGAAACGGAAGCGGTTCCAAGACGTGGCGCCGTCCACCCGGGCGGCCCGGTATTGCTCCGTCGGAATGGCCTGGATGGCCGCCAGGAAGATGATGCAGGCGAAGGGCACGCTGCGCCACACGTGGGCGCCGATGGCGGCGTTCAGGGCGACGAAGGGCGAGGCCATGCCTGTATATACAATGTTTAGACCGAACAGGTAGTTGATGGCGGCAACCGA
>JAPOYX010000257.1 GCA_026706345.1 Gemmatimonadota bacterium
GGCCTCTCCCGCATCCCATTATCGGCACCAGGCAACTCAAAGCGGGAGAACCTCATATGGCCCTGAGAATCGTGGTATTCGCTGCTGTCGCGCTGGCGGCAGTATCCCTGGAAGCGCGAGCGATCGAAGAGATCGACTCCTCCATCGATGCGGTAACGGTGTACCCGCAGGGCGCACGCGTTACGAGGCTGGCCCGGGTACGGCTTGCAAAAGGCCCGAACCGGGTGGCGCTGACCGGACTGCCGGGCGGTATCAGCCTGCAGGGTGTGCAGGTCGACTCCGCCAGCGGCGATGTCGAGGTGCGCGCCGTCGAAATGGACCTTGTCCGGCAGCGCGACGCGTACAACGCCGAGATTGGCCGCCTCGCGAACGAAATCGCGGTAACGGAGCATCAGATTTTCGTAATAGACGACGACATCGCTACCGCCGAACTGCAACTTGAGTTCCTGAAAGGAATAGCACGGGACAGCGCCGGCGCCGAGCGCCTCAAGGCGGCCGGCGGTCAGGTCGATATCGGTTCCTGGCGCGAGGCGCTGGACATGCTCGGCGAAGGCGCGGCCGGGGCCCGGAGCCGGATTCGCGGAGCCCGCATCGATCGCAGGCAACTGGAGGAAAACCTGTCGGTGCTGGAACGACAACTGCGTGACTTGCGCGGCCGTAATCCGGCATCGGCCCGCCTGTCGGTCCTCCTGCATGCCGCCCACGCCCTGGATACGGATATTCGGGTGCATTATCTTCAGTCCGATGCGAGTTGGGAGTCCGGCTACAGCGCCTACCTCGACACCCGCGGGAATACGCTCAGGCTTACCCACGAGGCCCGCGTCCGGCAAGGCACGGAGGAAGAGTGGCGGGATGTGCAACTGGTCCTGTCGACCTCGAACCCGAGCGGTCGGATGAAGGCGCCCGAGCAGGACAGCCGGTTCCTGGACGTTTACGAACCCGTGCCCTGGGCGGATTCGGAAGAAAGAATGCTTTCCCGGACCATGGCCCTTGGCCCGGACCTGTCCGCGACGGATTCAGTCGCGCGGGCGGACGCACGCAGCGGGCAGAACAGGCATACGGTTTCCTACAGACCCCCTGAGCGGACGAGCATTTCCAACAGCGCCGACCAGGCGCATGCCGTGCCGCTTGCCGAATACGGCCATCGGGCCGCGCTCGTGACGCGCGTTACCCCGCGGCAGAGCGCCGAAGCCTTCCTGACCGCAAGGATCAGCAACGAAAGCGACCAGCCGCTTGCTGCCGGGACGATGAGGGTGTTTATCGACGGCGCCTACGTGGGTCGCTCCAGCTTCCCTGAACTGCTGCCGGGATCCGGGACCGTGCTGCCCATGGGACCGGACCGCAGGATCGGCGTGCTCGCGATCGACCAGGGCGGGGAGAAAAGCAGCCAGGGAATCCTGTCCAGCCGAACGACCGAATTGACGGACTTCCTGTTCGAGATCGTCAATCGCCACGCAACGCCCACCGATATCGAAGTACTCGACTATTACCCCGTATCCCGGGACGAGCGGATCGAGGTCAACGTGCCGCGCGGCGCCACTTCGCCCGACAGCACGGACCTGGAGGAGCGGCCCGGCGTGATCGCCTGGCGCAGGCAGCTTGAACCCGGAGAGCGCTGGCGTATCGTGCACCGGTACGAGATCAGCTATCCCGGCGACACGCTGCTGGCGGCACAGCGCTGAACCGGCGGGGGCGTCGTTACGGATTGACGCGGACCCGGTAGACCGTTTCCGTCAGGCCCGCCAGGCCGCGCTCCTTCAACCCGGAACCCAGGGTCTCGACTTCCCTGCTTGCGCACCTTTCCACCCGGCAATACGGCTCCAGCAGGTGGCGCAAGCGGGCCTCGTCGATTGAAAACGGCGGTCCTTCCATCGCGTCCGACGGATACTCAACACAGTTCACGATGCCCGCCGTGCCCGGAGGCAACAGACCGATGAGTTGACGGACGTAGGCCGGCTGCATGTCAGGGGGCATGGCTACCAGGGCGGCACGGTCGTAGAACGCGTCGGCCGCACCAATGTCCGCAACGGTCGACTCGAAGAAATCACCTTGCAGGAGGCGGTAAGCCCCGGCGCTCATGCTGAGCAGCTGTCCCGTTTCTTCGATGCGCGGCTCAAGCCCCTGCCCGTTGAAAAACGCTTCGCAAGCCAGCGCGCTCACCTCAATGCCGATTACCGCGTGCCCCTGCTCCGCCAGCCAGCACATGTCTAGCGACTTGCCGCACAAGGGAACCAGGACGCTGCCCCCTGCCGGCACACGCACCGTCGGCCAGTGCGCCTGCAAGGCCTCGTTGGTGGTTTCCTGGTGGAATCCGATCTCGTTCAGCTTCCACTTGTTGAGCCAGAATTCCGCTTTCATAACGCTCGTAAAGCCATTCTGCTAGGTCGGTCTGTAGCAAGCCGTATGGCGATCGCTTCTCACCCACTGCCAATGTCGATTAACCGCTCAAGCTCTCGAACAATTACAAGTGCAGATTCAGCGGACGTAGACAATGCTTGCCGCTGCCCTTCCAGGCGCCTTCTCAGACGCTGTAAGGCTGCACGAGCCGACGCATCAGTCGTGCTCTCCTGGAATGTCTTCAGGAAATCTCTCCAGTACATTGTGCTTATGCCGCAGAGTGGGATGTCATCAAGCTTTGCCTTGTACTGATCCATTAGGCCAGTTCGCGCAATCCGACCAAAATTACCACCCCCATCCTGTGCGGGCTTGTCCAATATTTGATCTGATTTCGTCGGGTACGGAGTGACATCCTCCGGAACTGTAATCGTGGTGTCCTGGCTCGTCCTTCGAACGTCTTGCCAGAAATAGTTGCGGTACTCCGCCGCATATTTCGCAGACTCGACAAACGGTTCAAATAATACCGGCGACCCACTAATGACGTTGCCTAAGACCCACGGTACAACCACGACCAAGTCCTGTTTCGCACACGCTGCAGCTGTCGTTTGAAACCTAAGACTAGGCTCGGCTTCCTTTGCAAGCAAGTACCAGCCCTTTAATTCAATGCCAAGCAATATCTCTCCGCTTGCCGTGCTGCGCAAGAGAACATCCGGAAATGTCTGAGCCTGCCTTACAAAGCTGAACAGCGCATACCGATCCTCGGCATCCCAGGTATTTCTCAGCAGATTCATGGTGCGAACTACTTGCTCCTCAATCGTCGCCCCCAGAACCGTATTCAATGTATGCAGGTCCGTCGCCATGACGCCTGCAATATTGGTTTCTGTCCGAAAATGAATAGGAAGGCTGCTTATTGCTTCCCGTACACCCAGATAGAGTCGGAAATGTTTCCAGTCCCTGCGCGGGAGCTTTCGTGTTGGTTCCATGTAGTTCGCTGCCGTTTAAGCGGATCG
>JAPOYX010000258.1 GCA_026706345.1 Gemmatimonadota bacterium
TCAGGCGTATCGCCGCGCGGGCGAGGCTTTCGCCGACTTCGTCGAGCACGTGGGAACCGACTCGTTTGAGAGCCTGATCACAGACCTCTCACTTCCGGTGACGTTTGACGATGGGCATATGCACGAGTTTATCGATTGGAATCAGAATCGGGTCTATAAACTCGAACGCGGCGAAGGCGAGTGCACGGCCTAGACACCCTTCACCAGTCAAACCTGATGCAGATTCGCTGAAACGGAGCGATCAAAGAGTGCAGCATGCACTGCGCTCTTGAGAGCGGCCGTTTTGAGCGTGAATACCGCGTGAGCTTTCATCAGAACGGCGAGGGTATTGAGAGCGTTTCCCGCACGCTACGACTCGATGACCTCGGCAAACGCCTGCATGAACCGCTGCATCTGTTCGAGCGTACCGAGACTCAGCCGAAAGCTGCCGTCAATCACAGGCTTGCCCCGCATATTACGGACCAGGATGCCTTGCTCGCGCAGGGCGCTTTCAACCACCTCGCACTCGCGTGGCGGCCAGACGAGCAGATAGTTGCCGCCCTGCCCAAAATATCGCACGCCCAAACCCCGGAGCTGTTGCGTCACCCACTCCCTGGCGGCGTGGACCTGCTGGACGTACCGTTCGACATAGGCACGGTCGGCGAGCGCGGCTTTTCCGGCAACGACCGCAAAGGCGTTAATATCATAGGGGCCGGTAACGCGGCTGAGCCGACCTACTACCTCGGGCTGGCCAATGGCAAAGCCTAAGCGCAACGCAGCCAGGCCCGCAGATTTGGACAGGGACTGGAGCACCACGACGTTGTCCAGTTCAAGGGCGGCCGGCAGGACCGACTTCTGCGTGAAATCCGCGTATAACTCGTCCACCACAACCAGGGTGTCGGGCGCGGTGCGAGCCAACTCCAGCAAGGTCTGCGGTTCGAGCAGGGTGCCGGTTGGATTGTTGGGGTTACAGATAAAACAGAGCCGGGGCGTACACGTAAGTCGTTCGCGCATGGACTCAAGCGGAAAACTCAAGTCAGCGGGATACAATACCTCATCTTGCTGCATGCCGTGCTGGAGCGCGCACGGCTTGTAATAGCCAAAGGTCGGCGCGGTTGTCAGAAAGGTACTTCCCTTTTCGCCGTAGACATCAAAGATGGTGTGAATTGCCGCATCAACACCGTTAAAGGCTTCCACGTATCGAGCCGGGACGTTGATGGACGCCGCGTACGCCTCGTTCAGGCCGGCATATTCCGGATAGGTCGCATAGGCATCGGGCGGCAGGCGGCGAATGGCCTCAACGACTTTCGGGCTCGGGCCGAGCGTGTTTTCGTTAAAGTCGAGGCGCAGCATGGGCCGCCGCCCTTCAAGCGGGGCAACATAGGGCTCAAGCTGTTCGACTTCAGATCTGGCCTTAATCATGACCCTGCGATCCCGTACTTCCCGCGGCTGCTATATAAAGTGGGGCAGAATATCTTGTCCATAGTGTTCGAGCTGGGACGGGATGTCAGTCGGCGGGCAGATCGGCCGGAGCACGAATTTATCGCAGCCGACTTCGACAAAGCGCTCGGTCTGCTCTACGCACTCCTGGGCCGAGCCGATCAGCGAACGCCGCATGATGGCCTGCGGATCGACCCGCAGGCCATGGAAGAACGGCTCAACCGTTTTCATGGCCGCGGCCCGGTCGTCACACACATGCGTGAAGAGCAGCACTCCGGCCTCACGCGGATCAATCGTCCGCCCGTACTCTTCCCCATACACCCTGAGCTTTTCCATATCGCGCTGAAACTCGGGGGGTGAAGTCAGTGCAGGGAACCAGCCGTCTCCGAGACGGACGACGCGTTTGAGAATCGCGTCACTCTTGCCGCCAATCCAAATGTCGAGCGCGCCCTGCTTTGGTTTGGGCTCAATCGTCACGTCCTCAAAATCGTAGAACTCGCCATGATGCGTGACGTGCGACTCGGTCCACAGTTTGCGCAGGATCTCGATTCCTTCTTCAAGGCGACGGCCGCGGGCTTGGGGTGGCACCCCACACGCAACCAAATCGCGCGGATCGTTGCCGCTCCCGACGGCCATGATCATCCGCCCGTTTGAAAGATAGTCGAGGGTGGCATAGGTCTTGGCCACCTGGACCGGATGGCGCGCCGGCAGGGTGAAGACGCTCGGTCCCATTTTCAGGCGGGAGGTACGACCGGCGATCATGGCGAACAGACAGGAGATGTCCAGGGTAGGGTTGACGGTCACGATATGATCGGACAACCATAACGAATCGAGCCCGGCGGCCTCTGCCGCTGCTGCGCTGCTGCACAGGA
>JAPOYX010000259.1 GCA_026706345.1 Gemmatimonadota bacterium
AGCGTACCCTGATCGAAGACATTGCCGTTAGCGTGAGCGAAACGGTCCTGCCCGCTGCCCTGCCACCTGGCGTTCGGCAGATCGCCGACGCCGTGGAGATCGCGATCGGCGACGAGCATCAGCAATACATGAACGGGCCGTTGACCGTCACAATGACGCTACCGGAGGGTACGCGGGAAGACGGCGACCTTGTTGTGCTCCTCTATGAACCCGCCCTGGGAAGATGGTTCGGCGCCACCATGAGAAGTCATGATCCGGGCAGCGACACAGTGGCGTTCGAATCCCGCGTTTTCGGTGCCTTCGTCGTGGGCAGCGCCACGTCCCCGTTGCCCGGCGCGTTCAACACGGGGTTCGACCCCGCCGCGCACGGATTCAGGGTCGAAAACGAGGAGGTCGAATACCACACCCGGGGTGGAAACGCCTTCGGGATGGCCGCGTTTGCGATCTATCACTTCAACTTTGCCGAAAACGAACTCAATGACCTTTGGAGCCGCAACGTGCAGAGGGTGGTTGCGACGCTTGTACAATCGACTACCCCCTCGATGTACCTCGACAGTGGTTGGTGGCGTTCCTTTCGGTTCGACCCGTCGGCGACCAGGCGAACGATTCAAATCACCCGCACCCCTGTCGTGCTGATGCTCACCCGGCTGGATGGCCGACACGCCGTAGTCGCCTATGGTTACGACGGCGATGAGTTCCTGGTCTATGACCCGAGTTACCCCGATCAGGCCGGAAGAACGACGGGTGGCGGCAAGAACTACGCATCCGGAAACCGCGTGTATACGGTTTCCCATGCCGTCCAACTGGGGAGCGTCGGACGGATTCAGGACTTCGAACGTCTAGAAGAGGCCGCGGGCGCAGGATTTCCGGACTCAGATCTGCTCAACGTCAATGTTCTGGACGGCCAGGAAGTGCATGGCAGGAGGCTCGGCTTTTCGGGCGACCTTAGCGGCGTACTCACCTACGAAGACGTACGATTGTCCCTGTACGACGGCCGGTATCCCCACCTAGTGGCAAGGAATCCGGATGCTTCTTTCGACGGTTCGTTGAACGTTCGCTACGGCGCGAACGCGTATGCCTTCCTGGCGGGTCGAAGTGCGGCACCGAAGAACGCCCTGCAGTCGAAACCGCTCAGGGGAAGGTACTGGGAAGCGCCCTCCGCCGCGCTGATACGCCGCGTCACCGGAGTTACCGACAAAGCGGCATTGCGCATAACCATCGGCTGGAAGGCGCCGTCCGACATGGACCTGCTTGTGCAGGAGCCTGAAAACGGCGAGGTCCTTTTCTGGGGAAACCGCGCGACGGTAAACGCGCTGAAGCTGGATGAAGACAACCGGGGGTTTGATGCCGGCGATTTCGAACACACCGAAACGGCTTTGCTGCTGGAATCGCGGGAGCCGCTTGCCGGCGAGTATCGCGTTTTCCTTCACCAGTACGACGATCATGGGTTGAACGATCGTGTCGATGTGTTAGTGGATGTCGAACTCTACGAGGGGCACGGTTCCAGGAACGTCCCGTTTCTGCACGGGTCAACCGTCCACAAGGGTCAATACGGGCTCGACGGAGCCACCACGGTTGCAGAACTTCTGAACGGCAGCGCGGTGGAGGTGGCGCGCGTCGACCCGGAATTGGGCCAGATCTGTTTCTTCGACCCGGCGAGCGGCCGGTTCGACGAATGTGCAGACAGGACAAAGCCGGCCCTGGGCCCCCCGGAACCCGTGACGGCGCCGAACGGTGAAATGGCGAGCGAGAAGCCGGACAGCGGTGGCCCGCCGGCCTTGCAGCCCGGGTCCGACCTGGAGATCTCGATCGATTCGGATGCCTTGCCGGCGTCGGACTGCACGTTCGAGAGCCCATGGCGGGCCTGCTACCATACCCGGAGTGCCGTTGCCGGCGACCTCGTTGAAGTCAAGGTCGAAATGCCGCAAGCGCCTGCCGGCGTCTGGCATGGGGCCTGGTGTGCGAAAGCCACTTCGGAAGGGCTGTGCGGCGGCCGCCACGACAACACGGACAGGCTCGAGAAGCGCTTCGCCGGGAACGCGACGCTCAGTTTCGTCACCAGGGCCCCGCAGGATGCGACGTCGTTCTGGATCGTCGGGGAAGTCCGCGAATGCGAAAAGCCCATCTGCTATTGGCCCGCCGACTACACGGAGGTGGAATTTCACCACATCGAGGTCGACGTGCAGGCAAACCCCGCGGGCGCAGGCGACGCATCGCTCTTCTGGCTGGACGGCGGCCTCGTCCGGCAGTCCGATCTCGAGGGTACGTCGATCAGGAACGTCGTCGATTTCGGAAGGGATGTGGGACAGGACCTCGCAATTGACCTGGCTGGCGGCAAAGCCTATGTGATCGATGCGGATTCCGGGACCATTCGCCGGGCGAACCTGGATGGCTCGTCGGTGGAGACGGTAGTCAGCGGGCTGCAACGAGCGGATGGAATCGCGCTGGATGGCGAGGGCAAGATGTACTACGCCGCCGAGGGAATCCACCGCGCCGATCTCGATGGCTCGAACCGCGAAACGCTGATCGCTTCGCTACCCTGGCCCCAGGATATCGCCCTCGATACGGCCGGCTCGATGATGTACTGGGTCGACCACGCAGCAGGCAGGATACAACGTGCACGGCTGGACGGATCGGGGTTGCAGGACCTGGTGGCCCGGGGCTTGAGGTTGCCGGAAGGTATCGCGCTCGACCTCGCCGGCGGCAGGATGTTCGATCGGCCACCAGCCCGGCCTGGAGCCCGGCATCTTCGGCCTGATCCTGGTCG
>JAPOYX010000260.1 GCA_026706345.1 Gemmatimonadota bacterium
TGCCGCCCATAACGCGCCCCGCCACGATGCACGCCGGTAGTACCGGATCGTGGCGCCCGGTGTCGAAAAATCGGCATCCGCTTCTTTCCGGGACGGCTCGAACTGCTGCTTCGCGGCTCGCAAAATTTGGTCCGAGAAATCCTGGACCGCGAGCTGCGCGCTCGCGTCAACGATATCCCGGACCGGTCGTATCCATGCAAGCCGACCTTGCGTCCGTTCTGGCAGTGACACGACGACCCTTCCGTTGTCAGCACCGCGCGATACCCGTCCGATGCGCTGCACGAAGCTCGCCGGCCCAAAACCCGGTTCCATGAACATGAGCGTGCTGCGAAACGTAACGCCGACCTCTACGGTCGAAGTGCATAACAAGGCATCGAAACTGTGCGGATCCTCGTATCTCTTTCCACGATGTGGCTCACCCGGGACACGTCTGGAGTCATCGATGGAGTTGACTGCCAGGATCCTCTCGTCGTTTATGCCCGCTTTACTCAAGACGCCTCGCACTTCGAGCTCGTCCTGCTTCAAGCGCTGAAGAGAGTCATAGATGACTATGACGGTGCGTCCATCGACGATTGAATCCTGCACGGCCTCTGTATTCCGCTTGACGACATCCAGAAGGGAGCCGGCATCCGTCGATAGCAAGACATCTCCATGGATCGGGCGATGGCCCGGCGGGTGTCCATCGGCAATCTCCTCGGAGATCATCTCAATTTCGCTCCGACCCACCCCGGCTTGCGCGAGGACTCCGGTCACATCGATCGGCGTCGCTGACAACAGCGACACTTTGCACTGCTGTTCCCGCACCGCCAGCAACGAAAGCAAGCAGGCCAAACCGAACGCACGGTCGTCGATAGTGTGAAATTCGTCGAAGACGATATGGTCGAAGCGACGCACGTAGAGGAAAGGATTGATGGCGCTAGCTCCCGTGAGTCGAATCCCCGAGATCAACCGGACCACGACCTCGGGGATTGCGAAGATGACCTTACCCTCGGAACCCCCGCCACCCTCCAGGAGCTGCCTGACGCGCGCCAAAGCAAGACTCTCGCGCCCGTCGCCGACCTGATTGCCCGACCACTCGATGACGTGCTCATCAAGCCAATCTGCGCACTGCGCCTCACTCACACCACGCCCGCGTAAACGTTCGCATGCCTGCTCGCGTGCCTCCCCGATAAGGTTTTGCAGAAGGCGCTTAGTGGGGACGATGAATAATACCTGCGCGCCTTCATCCAGAACCGCCCGCATGAAGGCGTAGGACTTGCCCGAACCCGTTGGCGCCGACACCAGCCGAACGAAGCGTTCCGAGTGCAGCAATGCCTCCTGCATGGGCGAAAGGCCGCTGGGAAGTATCGGAACCGAGTGCGATCGGATGATCATTGGCCTGAGGTCAATTCCAGCCGGCAGTAATATTGAGCGCAGTTTCTGCATCCAGCGCCCGGCTAGGCTGAATGTTATGCAGTCGGTAGGGGCCGGCCGGCAGATCGTTTCCCGGATCGAACAGTCGCGCGGTATGAAGGTTGAGGTGGACAGCCGGATGGTAGTCAATGCGTTCCAGAAGGCCGGCGCCGTTTCGTCCCAGTCCGAGTCGAACAACCAGCCGGTCCAGCTGCCCGCCGTAAGTTTCGCGCGCAAGGCGCAGCGGATCCACATGCAGAAAGCTGCCGTGAAATACCGAGCCCGCGGCAACTTCCTGGACATGGTAATAATCCTTGATGTTGCCGCTGCTTCTTGCAGTGTGAACGCTTTTCGGCATGCCGCACTCGGCATCGAGGTTGAGGCGTCGCGCCAGCGGGCGGTTGAGACGGTTGTTGTCTCCGAGGAAGAGAGTTGTCTTGAACGGCAGGACGGCAAGATGCGCCCGATAGTCCGGAACCGAAGGCAGACAGGGCGAGCGCGGCGCCAACCCTAACGACGCCGCGGTCGCGAAGGCCATGGCAGTGTCGGTGACCACATCGTTCAAAGTGGATGTCCCCGATGGCGCGGCAAGGCCATGCCACGCCCAAGGGGACAGTGCAGTAAGCCGAAACGGGAAGATCGCCCCATCCACGGGAATCACGCCTTGCTCGGTGTGAAGTGCTGCTTGAACAGATCGGCGATCCTTGGGGCAGCCTCCTCGTACCGTTGGCGCAGTTCCGGTGCGTCTCGTTCGAAAGAATCGACTAGCTGGCGCTGATGTGCGGACGCCTCCTCGGTGTTCGCATAAGTTTGATACTCCGCACCCATAGCCTGCACGATTGCTGATGCCAACTCCCCTGCCGATGTTTGGGAATCCCCCAGTGCTCGAAGCAGTTCATAGGGTGAAGCAATTGGCGACTCAAACCGCGAAGCAAAGACACCGGCGACATGTGTGCGCACATTGACCCCTGTAACGGAGGTCTGGCCTCCGTAGGAGCCGGCAAGGCCAAGGCTGAGCAGAAGGTGGTCCAGCCCGATCGGCGGAAGCTGGCGACCGTTGCTGGTGAGAATCTGGATCAGGAGTGTGCCGGGAGTAACGAAGTGTCGTGTAAACAGATTCTCGGAGTTTTTTTTGCCCTCGGCGTCCCAAAGGGTCCCGGTCTCGTCGCCACGGTGGTGAAAGCTCTCTCCCACCGCGTCCCTGTACGGCACGGCGCTGAGCGCGTCCGAATACTGTACGGCGGCCTTCACCGGCAGTACCTGGGTCCCCCGCATGGCGGAGTCCCCGAATACCAGTGTGTTCAGGTCGAAAGCCTCGCCCACGGGCATCGCATTGCCGACCGCTGTGCGGTTCTGTGGCAATCGCCCACCGACATTCCACGCGCGCAACACCAGCAGCCCCCGGCCGCGTTCTCCGAACTTGAATTTGCTCGGCGTTGCCCGCACCCGCCGTATTCCCTCGCGGTCTTCAATATCCGTGATTTCTTCCTCGGCATTGCGGAAAACAGTCGGAGCCACGACCTCACGGATCAAAGCAATGGCCAAGTGTCCGGCGTTGCGGCGCGACGGCATCAAATAGGTATCTCTACCGTTCGCCCCGACTACTTTCTCGATCAAATCCCCCTCGTTGAGGTAGGGTCTAAATTTATCCAACATCTTGGTCTCCTTGGTGTTTGGGATTTTCCGTACGGAGCTAAAGCGCCTGACCGCGGGCAATTTCAGCTTCCGATTCCGAAATGCCGCGTTCCCGGTACGCTTCAAGCAACGCGAAGCGATAGATTGCTGCTGCCCGGCGCCGCTCTCTCGAGGCAGGCTCCTGTGACCCGAAGACTCCCGCCCATACCCTGTCCGAGAAGTGCTCGGCAAATGTAATGCAGGCGGCGCCGAGTGATTCCTCCTTTTCGTCCGATTCTCGCTTGAACTCATCCTTCCGGTGCTTACTCGCAGCCGCGTCGTTCTTTCTGGCAAGCTCCGCTTCAAGAGTGCCGGCAATTCCCAGTATTAGGGCCGTCCGATCACTGGTCGTCGAACACACCGCCCCAGCGTAGAAATCGAGGGCAATCTTCCAGCATAGAAGCTGCTTACTGGACGAGGCACCGCTTCCCAGCCGCTTCTGGATCCGGGTCGCGAGCCATGCAAGTCGTATCAGGGGATCCTGGTTGTCCTTTAGTGTCACTGGTTCACCTCCGATTTTTCTGATGAGTGAAAGTGCTCGTGAGCGCGTTCTGGATTCGATCAGAGACCACGCGTAATCCTGATCGCCGCTGCCTCTTCGATCCACGGCCAGGCTCCATGCAACGCAAAGCGCGCCCAAATTTGTTCGATAATCGCGGTCGGCAAGCTGTCGCGCCCACTCAATTCCCAGGCCGGGTTTACTCGCCAAGAACTCAAATAATTCCAGACTGCTCAGCGCCATTTCAAGTTGCTCAATGCGCAGGGAGTCCCCGCCTAGCAATTGCCGCAGCCAAGCCGGCAGCGAATCAAAAAAGAAGATTCCCGGATGGCGATGAGGAGAGCCGCGGAAGATATGGATTGGACGCCCGAGCCGCCGGACCGCTGTCAACACTATTCGCAGTTGAGCGACCAGTTCATCGTCCTTGTTGGGCACGGCCTCCAGTCGGGCCACACGAATACGGCGTGTCTGACAATCAAGCCCGTCATAAACGGCGCCTTTCTTGATTTCGAGCCGATTGAGCTCGTTTAGACCCATGGACGTCTCGGACCCTTCGTGTTCAAAGGCGAGTCCGCCGAAAAGTCCGGTGGTGGCTGGCGAAGAGATGAGTGGAGGCAGATCGCCGCTCCCCTTGAATTCTTCCTGCGCCCTACGGCGCAACTGGGACTCCGCGAGACAAACCGGGCACAGATGGGTGTCGCCGGACGGAGATGCCAAGTGGTCGTTGCGTCCGTCGCGGCCGGAAAACGCCGAAGACTTGATGCCATGCGCCCGAGAGGCTGTATTAACGCGACGCAACGCTGCGACCGGCTCGTTGCACAAAATACACCGTTTTGCCTGTCTGTCGATATCGAACGGCTGCACGGCGCTTCCTTTCAGGCACGTCGTAAAGCGCTGTCGCAAGGCGTTCACGATTTCGCTGGACTCGTCCGCAACCTGCGCGGCAAGCCCAGGACGGCAATTGCCGCCATCTATCCAGCGACCCGCAAGCCCTTCGCAGCCGACGATGCGATCAAGCAATATCTGCGCTTCGGTCGGATCTTCTTCAGCCAGCCGCCAAACTTCAGATATGGCCCACAGGGCGAGCAGGATGCGTCGCGCGCGACCGTCCTTCGCAGTCACTTCCGCCACGAGGTCCGGCATTTGCTTGCCCTCGGCTTTCAGTAGATCAAGCAGCTCCCGCTCGCGCACGCTGGCAACCGGCGCTACACCCTTGCCTTGGGCATCCGTGTGGTTCAGAACGATAACCAGAAACACGAGAGCGTGCGCCGGCGCCAAATCCAACTCTCCCTGATCCCCTTGCGGATGGTCGAGGGCCGGCTTGACAGTGGCGCCTGTGTCGCCATCCAGCGGGCTCCACGAACTCGACATGCCCGCGATGTCGAACAACGCATCGA
>JAPOYX010000261.1 GCA_026706345.1 Gemmatimonadota bacterium
CCGAGTGGTCATAGAACGCGACCATGAAGCGGATCAGGTTTTCAACGACCGCTGCCTCGTCTCTTTCGCGCCGAATCTTGTAGTAGATGCTGAAAAGGGGCTCGGCGGCTGCGTACAGGCGTTTACTGCCCCCTGGAGGATCGGCAATGACCGAACCGCGATCGATCAGCCGTTTGAGCATGATGGAGACTACCCGGACGTTCATGCGGGCACGCGCTGCGATCTCCCCGGTGTTCGATGGCGCCCAGAGGTCGAGTAACGCAACATAGACACGCCGTTCGCTTCTGGGCAGCGCCTCCAGGTGACCGCGAAAGTATTCCGTGTGCTCGTCGATCAGCGCCACCAGTTCTTCCATCAGGCGGCGAAGGGACCGGTGCGCGGCGAAGCTGGCGACGATAACGAGCAGCCTGGGACTGCCGCCGGTCAGGATCTCAAGCGGCCGGATGCGGCGCTTGGGTACGAGGTGACCGGTCAGGGTCTGCCAGAGCCGGCGGCAGTCTTCAGTGTCAAGCGGTTGGAGGGAAACAATACGGAAGAGCTCGAAATAGGGTTCGGTCACGTCATCGAGAGCCTCGAACCGGGTGGTGGCCGAGGCGACCAGCATGACCTGGGGTTCGGACTGAAGCACGGCGCGAAGCTGCCAGCCGAAGTCTTCATGCACGTTCCGAGACAGGGAGTGCAGATTCTCAAGCATGAGCACCAGCTTTCGCCCAAGCCGGTCGGTTGCCTCCAGAACGGCGGCACGGGCGTGATCGTGAAGCCCTTGCTCTCGCCAGCGGGACGATAAGGAGGCATGGGTGTCACGCAGTTCCCGCGCAAGCCCCGGGTGTGTATCGGCAATCTCCCCGGCGAGATGGAACAGTGTCTCGAGCCAGAAATCGGCCAGATTGAAAATCTCCAGGCTCTCTTCCATGAACCGGACGGGCAGTAAAAACTTGGAGAACTCTTCGTTCGTACGCAGCTCCGCAGCGGCTCGGGCCAGCAGCATGGTCTTGCCCCGGCCGCGAGGCGCAACAACGAGCACATGCTGGCAGGACGGCGAGTCGATATTCCCGCGCAGTACATCGAGCACGGTTTGCAACTCCGGCTCGCGGACTACGAACTGTTCGATCACCTCGCGGTCGGATTGCAAGGTGCCGGGATTGAACTTACGGACCGGCCCGCGGGCTCGATCAATTTTGTCGGGGGTTCCGGTCATACCGCCAACCGTGCCGATTCAGCACTCGTGTGACGCTGTTCCAAAGGTTCGTGATGCCCGCGAAAGCGCGCGGCCCACCAATCCCTGAGCAAGCGCGACGCGAACCGGTGGCCATCCCCGGCATCCTCAACGTAACCATCGTAGATCAGGACATCGAGGGTGTCGGCGATTTTTACCGGCGCATCTTCCATGATTGCAGAGTACAACGTCTCCAGGCGGTGGTGCGCGCCCGGCGTGAACACGCCCAGCGTGGCCGCTTCGGCCAGAATCTCCATGGCGAGTGAATAACTCTCGTCTCCGAGTGCGTCATTGAGCCGCGTCTGGTAGTGCACGAGATCGTTCTGGCCGGAGGGGCCCAGTAGCGAAAGGCGGTAGACCTCGCCTACATCTGTGACCGCCAGTCGGTGTCTCCGGTCGATCATTGCATGATCCCTCAGGCGAGCGAAGAACGACTGGACATGGTGGGGGATACCAACGCCGAGCATTTCGTAGACCGCGTCTGCCACGCCGGCTTCGACGGACAGCCCATGGCTTGCAGCCAGTTTATGGAAGCAGGCAACGCTGGATTCCCGGTCCCAGGGACCCAGGCGAAACGTATCGAGATGGTTGATGCGGTCCGGCATGCCAAGCCTACGCACGAGGGGTTCGAGCCCGATGCTGCCGGATACGATTAGCACCGGAGAACTATCGCCAAGCGTTTGGAGCAGGCTGCGCGACCAGCTCAGAAACTCGTCCGCGCGGGCGGGGTAGCCGTCCCTGCTGACCATGCGCTTGAGGAAGATAGGCAGTTCGTCGATGACGAGAAGCACCTGATTGCCCGATCTGGCGCAGTCACGCAATAGCCGTTCGCCGTATCGGCGCCAGCTTCCCGCATCAAGGCCTGCTCGGACCTTGACTCGGAAATTATGGGCGCCAAGCTCTTCCACCCTGTCGTTGAACCAGCGCCTGATAGAAACGGTGAAACGCGAGGCGATGGGGCGATAGGGGTACGCGGCCTGGGCGATGTCGGCGATGACATCCT
Source organism: Gemmatimonadota bacterium (assembly GCA_026706345.1). Lineage (NCBI taxonomy): Bacteria > Pseudomonadati > Gemmatimonadota > Gemmatimonadota bacterium. The sequence goes on from JAPOYX010000261.1 coordinate 2,220, forward strand.
CCGCACAGGTGGCGCCCTCCACGTCA
>JAPOYX010000262.1 GCA_026706345.1 Gemmatimonadota bacterium
AAAAGTTTGTCGGTTGCTTCACGGAAGATGCCGTCTGGGACGGCGGCAATTTCGGACACTTCGAGGGGAAAGCTGCCATTCGGGAATTTTTTGGCACTATTCCTCAGGTCCTGTCGTTTGCCATCCACTACGTGATGAATCCGCGTATTGAGGTCAACGGAGACACGGCCACCGGCTATTGGTATCTGCTGGAGCCCTGCACCATGCTCGAAGGCGGCGAACAGGCGGTCTGGGGTGTGGCCAAATACGAAGAAGAATACGTCCGGGAGAATGGGGAGTGGAAAATCCGCAACCTGATCCTCGCTCCGGAGTGCTGGACCTCGTTTGATCAAGGCTGGGTCAATCAGCAGTTTATCGGCCAATAAGTCTCATTGGCGGGCCACTGGGCGGCCCGCCGGCCGAGTTTCTGACCGGGTACCACCGCTACGTCATATATGACCACCTATAGCTTTCACCGACCTCGTGTGCGCGGACGAGGCTGGACAGACGCAGACCGAGAAAGTCCTGACGACCCCAGAGAACCAGGCCCTGGGCGTGCTCAACGGCGTCGGCAAACTGGCCCGCACCTACGGGCTGGCCGAGCGGGATTTTCTCAGCCGGATAGCGGTTGTTGTCCACGGTACAACGGTCGCAACCAACACCATGTTGGAATACACCGGCGCCACCACCGGCCTGATCACCACCGCCGGCTTTCGCGACACCATAGAGATCCGCCGTAACTATAAAGAAGCTGCTTTTGATATTCGCCTCTCGGCTCCGTATCAGATCGTCCCGCGCCGTCGTCGTCTCGGCGTGACCGAGCGGATTGATTACGCCGGTCAGGTCGTCAAACCCCTGGCGGAAGCCGAGGTCCGCGCGGCCGTGCAGCGGCTGGCGGAGATCCAGGTCGAAGCCATAGCCGTGTGTTATCTGTTTGCGTTTTTGAATCCCGCCCACGAACTCCGGACGCGCGAGATTATTCGCGAACTCCTGCCCGACGTTCAAATCTCGCTGTCTTCAGAGGTTCTGCCCCAGGTGCGTGAATTCGAGCGCTTGAGCACGACCCTGGTCGATGCCTATGTTACTCCTCGCTTACAGCGGTATTTGGAGCGGCTGGACACGGAGTTTCGTCAGCGTGGATTTCAGGGCGACATCTTCATCATGCAGGGCAATGGCGGCGTCGTAGGTCTGGAGCAGGCCCAGGCCCACGGCGTCCAGGCCCTCCTGTCCGGACCGGCCAGCGGCGTGGTGGCCGGCGCGTATCTGGGCGAGGCATCCAGCTTCAAGGATGTCATCACCATTGATATGGGGGGCACGAGCTTTGACGTCTGCCTGGTGCAGGACGGTCGGCCCAAGACCGGGACCGATCAGTGGATGAGTCGGTATCGGATTGCGGTTCCATTTATTGATATTCACACCATTGGCGCCGGTGGTGGCAGCATCGCCTGGGTCGACGAGGGGGGCGCGCTGCGCGTCGGCCCCCAGAGTGCGGGAGCTCATCCGGGCCCGGCGTGCTACGGCTTTGGCGGCCAGGAGGCCACGGTCACGGATGCGGACGTGGTGCTGGGCTATATCAGCCCCGAGTCTTTCCTGGGCGGTGAAATGCGGCTGGACACGGAGGCCGCCCGACGGGCAATCGAAACCAAGGTGGCCCGGCCGCTGGAGATGAGCCTGCTGGAGGCGGCCAGTGGTATTTTTCGTATTGTCAATAATGGTATGAGCAACAGCGTCCGGCGGGTTTCTCTGGCAAAAGGCTACGACCCGCGGGACTTCGCGCTGACCGCGTTCGGCGGTGCCGGTGCAATTCATGCCGGCGCGCTGGTCGAAGACCTTGGCATTCAGACCATCCTCATTCCCAAAGGCACGGCCCCCGTCCTGTGCGCCCTGGGCGATCTCTTGTCCGACCTGCGGGTGAGTCGGGTGCGCAGTTTCTATGCGCGTGGGAGTGAACTTGATCTGGAGGCCATGAACGACCAGTTCCGGCGCATGCGCGAAGAAGCCCTGGAGTTGTTCGGGAGTCAGCAGCATCACCTGGGCCACACCTTCGCCCAATTCTCGCTGGAGATGCGCTATATTGGCCAGACGCATGAAGTGACGGTTCCGGTTATAATGCAGACGGAGCAGCTCGATGCCACGGATATGGCGACGACGATCCAGGGCTTCCACGATCTGCACGAACAGTTGTACACCTTTCAGAAGCCCGAGGACGAAGTCGAAATTCTCAATATCCACCTCGACCTCGTCGGACAAAGAGCGAAACCGCGCCTGCAAACCGCCAGCCGGGGCAGTCAGGAGGCGCGAACTGCGCTACGAGGTATCCGGCCCGTTTATTCAGCTTCGGCCCAGGATTATGTGGAGACGGATATTTACAACGGCGAGCAGCTCGTGCCGGGGCATTGCGTTGTCGGCCCGGCCATCATCGAAGAAGCCCGCACCTCCATTGTCCTTTTTGCTGGCCAGCGGGCGACCCTCGACGAGCATCTCACCTATGTGATTGAGGTCGAGTGATATGGCACCCACCCTCGACCCAGGCAAAGAAGCGGGCGCGACCATAGGGGCGACCCTCGGACGGGCACGGCCGACACTCCTGCGCCGTCTGGCCTCTTTAGCCTTAATCGATCGGCGGCACGTCACCGTCGCCCTCGCCACCGCAGACGGTCGTGTGGTCGGTATAGACCCGGCGGCGCGCCTGGGCATTGTCCGGGCGGTGGCCCGGACGGTCTGTGACGCCTTTTGTGACAACGTCGCCGAGGGTGACATTATCCTCACCAACGATCCGTTTTCGGGTGGGACGCATATTCAGGACCTGGCGCTGCTGCGTCCGCTCTTTGTCGCCGAGCAGCTCGCCGGCTGGGCCCTGGTCCAGACTCCCCTGCCCGACCTGGGTGGCATGGCCCTGGGCGGGTATTATCCT
>JAPOYX010000263.1 GCA_026706345.1 Gemmatimonadota bacterium
ATCAGGGTAACGGCGCCATAGGTCTACAGGGAGCCCTCCAACCAGCCCACAACTTTGTTAATGTCATTCGCGTCCGCTTCCGCATCAGGCGCCAACATTTGTAGCGTGAGCCGGCGACGATCCTGCGTTTCCAGGATCGGAGTTTCGTCCGTGAAACCTTCGCCTGCCAGCCAGCTTTCAAGTTCGTCGATCTTGCTGGTACGGAACCCCTTCAACCTCCCATTGCGCAGTGTCTCGATGAACGCCCGGCCATCGCCCTCCCGTTCATTCAGAAGGTCGGAAGCGGCGTCGATGAACGTCTTCGAGACGGCGCCGCTTTGTTCCAGAACGCCGCGATCTACGGGCCGTCCCCGGCCTTGCCGCCACAACCCGGTCCAGATCCGAATCATCTTGAATCGCTGGACGAGCCGATTCCGGGTCGCGTCGTCCGGAACGGCAACGGGCGCCGCTCTGCTGTCGAGCAGAGCCTCGAGTTGGCCCAGGCTTACAATGCGCCACTGTTCGATCAGGTCATGAAGCAGTTCAAGGTCATCGCGCAGCAAATGGAACGGGTGCAGTGAGTCGGGTGACCGGCGCGGATCCAGCTTCTCTACGCCCAACAGTGCCGCATACTCCTCGGGGGACCGGTTTTCTGGCGCAGGCGACTTCGGCGGAAGTTTGACACGATAGTCCTCCGCCGCCCGAGAAGCCGGTGGAAATCGCACCTCGGCCAGGTCGACGGCAGCCGGTTGCCTGCCGGTGACCTGCTGCCACAAGGCGGCTTCGTGCCGGCGCGCCGCCAGGTAGAAAATCTGGCGGCCTTCCGCTTCGGCCAGCCTCTCCAGGCTTTCGGCGATTACCTTGAATCGAGACTCGTCGCTCGTTGTCAGCGCCTCGTCCAGGAACAGCGGCAGGCTCTCGCCGCCCTGTTCCTGCGCTTCCGTCCAGGCCAGGCGCAATGCAAGGAGCATCTGCATTCGCGTTCCCGAAGACAGTTCGCCCAGCGCCTTCCACGTGCCCTGGCTGTTGTCCCTGGCCATGAAGCTGTCGTCCGGGCGCAGTTCCAAGCTGAATTCATGGCGGGTCGCCTCGGCAAACAGGGTCTTGGCCCGCCGCAGCACCTCCGGCTCGTGCTCCGAGTGAAACGCCTTTTCGACATCGTCGAGCAGCACTTCGGTGGCACCGTGCAGCAACGCTTCGTCGAGCTTGTCGGTGAGGGCTTCCCGCGCCCGGGTTTCGTCCGCGAGCGCCGTTTCCAGCTTACCGTCCGAACCTGCATCGCGGAGGCTTTTCCTGATTTCCGAACGCCGCTCGACGAGCGATGTGTATTCGTTCGCTCGAACCTCGGCGCCCTGCAGAAGGGTTTGCAGTTCTTCTCTGGCGCTCCGGTCGGCGAGTTCAATCAACTCGGGAGACGCTTCGAGTTGTCTGCGTAACTGCCGTTCGGAACCCGTTGCCCGCTCCCGGGCCTTCAGCGCATCCCGCCAGTCGTCCAACCGTTCCATCCGGCCGACAAGTGCGACACGATCTCCGGGTTCCAGATCGGCACGGTTGTACAGGGCATTGATTCCGTCAGTCACTCCCGCAATCTGTCGCTGCAACGACTCGGATTCAGCTTTCCCGCTCTCTACGGAGGAACGCAATTCGTTCGCCCCTTCCAGGCGGTCGCGCAGATCGTCGAATGAGCTGCGGAGCATTTCGCTCAAGGCTTCCCGCCCCGGTTCCGTCGCGGAAGGGGGATTGGCCTGGGCACCTTGATTCTGAGCCGGTGTATCGCCCAGATGCCACTCGTCCAGGAACCCGCCAACGGTTTGGGCAATCCCATCGATCTGTTCAGCCAATGAACCACATTCGGCGTGCTGTTTCGCCAGGTCAGTGCGCGCCCGGTCCAGATCAACGCAGTGTCCGATGAAACGCTCGTAGGCAACGAGGGGCATGGCAGGATCGAATCCCACCTCGTCTGCCAGAGCGCTACGTTGGTTTTCCAGGGCATCGAGCTCTTTCCGAGTTTTCTCCAGTTCCATTTCGAGGGATTCAATACCCGATGCCTTTTCCCGCTGCCTGATGAGCGACTGCAGCTCGGACTCGACCACGCTTCTCAGATGTTCCTCAACCGCGTCTCGGGCCCATTCCGGGGGTGGGGCCAGTCCGGATTTCCGGAACCGGTGCTCTGCTGCCTTCCGGGCGGAGTCCCCCGAGGACGGCCGACTGTACTGGATTACAAGGCCCAAGATCACCGACGCCATGGCGACAACCGCGCCCAGCATCGGCGCCAGCGCCTCCAGAACCCAGGCCGAGACTGCGGCGAATCCCGCCGCCAGCAAAGCCAGCCAGGAGGCTGCGCGCGTTGCCGTCGCGCCACGAGTACCGGCCCGGCCGGGCCCGCGTGCATCAACCGTCAGCCAGTCCCGCAGCGCTTCCGCACCGTCCCGGCGCCGATCGATTTCGAAGTCCTCGGGGCTTGCGCCGGACCACTCGATGCGCTGCTGCAACTGATCGCGCCAGCCTCGCGCTTTCAGCAGCGGCTCCGCTACATCCTGCACCCTCCGCAGGCTCGCGCGGTCGAGCCTGGGCGGCTCGCCGTTTCCTTCGAAGCGTCCGATCGCCTCGTTCAGCGCCGCTTGCGCCTGCGCGACCGACTGCCGCGAACTTTCCCAGGCCACGAGCTTCGCGGCGAGTTTGCGCAGCAGGTTCTCCGCGGTTCCCATTTCCGCGGGAGTGGGGCGGGCACGCTCGAGGCCACTGCGCATCAACGCCTGACGATTCTTCTCCAGGCTCCCGTTGGACCGCTCCAACTTGCGCTTCAACCGGTCCGTTTCCTCATCCAGGCCGCTTAGCGTATCGAGCTCATCGCCCTGCAACCTGGCCATCGTCGGGTGAAAGTCGTCCAGCCCCCGTTTGCATTCGTCAAGCTCTACTACGGCATCCTGCAGGGACAATGCCAACTCGAGCCGCCCAGCCTCCTCCCCGGCATACTTCGCGTCGTCGATTCGTTTGGTCAAACCAGGGAGCAAATCTTCCTCGCGCTTCAGTTCCGCGTACTCTCTCTCCACGGCCACGAGCCTGGTCCCGGCCGCACGAAGCTCTCTCTCTTC
>JAPOYX010000264.1 GCA_026706345.1 Gemmatimonadota bacterium
TTGCGACTGCCGATGGACTTTTAAGGTCCTGTCGAGTTATTGCGCCGTCACACCAACTTCACGTAGTGTGATGCCGAATCAGGCCGCCTATCGAGCCGACAAAGAAGAAAAGCATGGAGTCATTTTTTCGGTTGATCATCCGTTTTCGATGGCTGGTCATCATACTGGCCCTGGCCAGTACGGTTCTGGCCATACTCCCCCTGCAAAGCCTGCGCTTTGAGGGCGATGTCGAGGCAAATTTCCCGGCCGACGACCCGGTCATCAACTATAACAAGATGGTCGAGGAACGCTTCGGCGTACGCGATCTCATCCTGGTCGGTGTCTTCAATGACAATCCCGATGAAAACGGCGTCTTCAACCCGCGCACCCTGGGCATTGTCAAAGAGTTCTCGGAAAAAATCGCCCTGCTGCCGGGCATCAAGGCGGTCCGCGACGAAGATGTGGCCAGTGTCGCGACCATGGACAACATCACCGGCACGACCGACGGCATGAACGTTGATCCGTTCATGGAAACCGTGCCCCACACCCCCTCCGCTCTGGCCAGCCTCAAACGTAGCCTGTTCGCCAACAGCATGTTCGTCAACTGGGTCGTGTCACAGGACGGCACCGGGCTGCTGATTATGGCCAAGATGGAGCCGGGGGAGGGCACGCAGGAAAGCTCGGCCCAACGGATAGCGGTGTATACCACGATCCGCGACATGGTTCAGGAAAAAAAAGCGGCCGGTGTGCCTGAATCCTGCCACGTGGCCGGCCGCGGCGCGCTTGAGGTCAACTTTGAACGCGAGGGCCAGCGCGATATGGAAACCTTCCTGCCCCTGATCCTGGTGGTGATTGTCACCACCCTGTACTGTACCTATCGCAGCCTGCGCGGCGTCCTGCTGCCCCTGGCCGTCGTGGTCGCCGCGGTGATCTGGACCCTGGGCACCATGGCCGCCACCGGCTTCCCGATGTTCTTCATCACCTCAATGATGCCGGTCGTGCTGATGGCGATCGGGGTCGCCGACGGCATTCATATTCTGAGCCGCTATTACGACGAACTGCTGGAACACCCGGACACGTCCTCGTCCGCGGCCGTGCTCGCCGCCATGCGCGAGATGTGGCAACCCGTCGTTTTGACCTCCCTGACCACCGCCGCCGGCTTCTTATCCTTTCTGACCTCGGCCATGGTCCCGATACGCTATTTTGGCGTCTTTACCGCGGTCGGCATCCTGGCCGCCATGGTCTTCTCGCTGACCCTGATGCCGGCCCTGCTGAGCCTGCTGCCGCCGACCGTCAGCCGCGGCCTGCGCCGGCAGATGCACCGCAGCGGCGACCTGGCCGCCACCGGCTGGGCGGCCAGCCTGCTATCCCGCCTGGGGCGGGGCGTGGCCCGGCGTCCGGCGGCGGTGTGGGTCCCGACGGCGCTCGTCGTCGGGCTGTGCCTGTTCGGTGCCCAGCACATCGTGGTTGATGCGTCGGTCATTCGCATGTTTGACGCGCGCCACGAACTGCGCGTCGGCGACACCATCCTGCGCGAAAACTTTCAGGGCACCATACCCATCTATGTGGCGATTGAGGGCCAGGAAGCAGACCGCCTCAAAGACCCGCAACTGCTGGCCCAGCTCGACCGCCTCCAGGCCACGGTCGAGCAAGACCCCCAGGTTGGCGGCTCGCTGTCGCTGGCGGAATACATCAAACGCATGAACCGGGTCATGAACGAGGATCGCGCAGAGATGGAAACCGTTCCCAGCTCGCGGGACCTGGTTGCCCAGTATCTGCTGTTGTACTCGTTCTCCGGCGATCCCGACGACTTTGATGAAATCGTCGACTATGACTACCAGCACGCCAACGTCACGGTCTATCTGCGGTCGGATAGAACCCGGGATGTCGAACGGGTGGTGGGGACGATCCGAGACTTTGCCATCCAGGAATTTGGCCATAACGGAGACACCGACGCGGCCGCCCACGACGCCCCGATGGTCCGTTTTGGCCGCTGGCTGGCTGGTATTCAACCCACCGTTCTTGGCTGGGAAACCAACAGCGGTTTTCGGATCGGCATTGCCGGCAACGGCTATATGCTGAACCGGATGAACGAACTGGTCGTGTCCGGCCAGCTGTCGAGTCTGGTCACCTCGCTGGGCGCGGTCTTTGTGCTGACCGCCCTGATGTTCCGTTCCTGGGTCGCGGGCCTGATCAACGTCATTCCGATCAGCCTGGTTATGATTTTCAGCTTTGGTCTGCTGGGTCTGCTCAACATCCCGCTGGAGGTCGGCAAATCGCTGACCGCGTCCATGGTCATTGGCATCGGCATTGATTATACGATCCACTTTCTCAACAAGTATCGGGTCAAGGTCCGGGACGGTCTGACCGACCCGGTCCACATCACCGCCGCGACCATGGCCACCTCGGGTAAGGCCATCTTTTTTAATGCCGTGGTCGTCATCGGCGGCTTCCTGGTCTTTCTGACTTCGAGCTTCCGCCCCAACTTCTACCTCGGCGCCATGCTGTCGCTCAATATGGGAGCGTGTTTGCTCGTCTCAATGACGGTGCTACCGGCAATCCTGAACCGGTTCCGGCCCCGCTTTGTGTACGGCGAAAAGGTCGGTGTGAAGAGCTAGAGCAGTTTCTTCTTCCCCCACAGATTCGACAGGAGCCGAACCCCCATGGCCGTCTCCCGCTTCCCCGCCCTTCGCACTATGCGCTTCGACCGCCGTTAC